>JABMPG010000341.1 GCA_013203855.1 bacterium | reverse complement strand
TCCGTGCCATATCCCGTCCCGTCGCAAACCACCCCTACCACCCGCTCCGACACCCCGTTTTCAGCCATGCACGACGCGACATGAGCATGATTATGCTGCACCCCCTCCAAACGGCAGCCCCTCTCCCGCGCCAGATTTCGCGCATGCCGAGTCGACATATAGTCTGGATGCAGATCATGCGCGATCACTCCCGGCCGCACCCGCAAAAGCTTCTCAAACTGATGAATCGCCCCCAGAAAGTTCCGGTAAGCCTCCGGGTTCGACAACTCCCCCAGATGCTCGCTCAGCGTCGCCTGATCCTCCGAGAGAATGCAAACCGCCCCCTTCATCTCCCCACCCAGGGCCAACACCGCCTCGCGTGAAGCAAAAGGCGTCTGAATCGGCTCCGGCACATACCCTCTCGCCCGTCGAAGAGGCGTCAAACTCCGACCCTCCGGCAGATCCATCGCGATCACAACCGAATCGTCCACCCGCCGCTCGATCTCCCGGTCATGCAGAAGAAACGCGTCCGCCAAGTCCCGCAGACGCCGTAGCGCCTCCTCGTTCTCCGAACACAACGGCTCGTCGCTCGGATTTCCAGAAGTCATCACCAGAGGCCCCGCGTATTCCGCGAACAAGAGATGATGCAGAGGCGTATAGGCCAGCATCGCCCCAAGGCACGCCGCCCCCGGGGCCACCAGATCACTGACCCCCGCGTCGCCCCTTCGCGGAGCCAACACGATCGGCCGTGCCGCCGAGCAAAGCGCCTCCCCAATCGCATCTCCCTCATCGAAACAAACCAGCCTCCCCGCCGCCGCCAGATCCCTCACCATCACCGCAAAAGGTTTCGCCTCACGACCCTTCCTCTCGCGCAGTCGCCCCACCGCCCCATCGTCATCCGCCCGGCAGGCCAGATGAAATCCCCCCAAGCCCTTTACTGCCACGATCTTCCCCGACCGCAACAGCCCTCCGGCCTCCTTGAAGGGATCGCCCTCCAGAACCCTCCCCTCGGCATCGGTCAGCCAGACCCGTGGCCCGCACTCCGGGCAGGCATTCGGCTGGGCGTGAAACCGCCGGTCCGCCGGATCCTCGTACTCCCCAAGGCAGGCCTCGCACATCTCGAAGGCTGACATCGTAGTCCCGGACCGATCATAGGGCACGGATTGCACAATCGAGTAACGCGGCCCGCAATTCGTGCAGTTGATGAACGGATAGCGATACCGCCCGTCCCCCGGATCGAGCAACTCCCTCAAACAATCCGGACACGTCGCCAGATCCGGCGCGATCTCCGCACGCTGAGCCTCGCCTCTCACGCTGGGCAAAATGCGGAAATCCGCGTCCCCGGCAAGATCCAGATCCGAAACCTCCAACCCCGTAATCCGGGCCGCCTCCGGCAATTCGCTACGCAACCGCTCCACAAACCGCCTCTGCGAGTCCACTTCCCCTTCCAACTCGATCACCACACCCAACGAGTTATTCAAAACACACCCCGCCAGGTTCTCCTCGCAAGCCAGCCGATACACAAACGGACGAAACCCCACTCCCTGAACCCGCCCCCGCACCACCAAACGCCGGCGAAGACGGCCCCGAACCGATTCAGGAGACTGGGAAGTAAGAGATGGTTTCATCAGAAAGGCAACGCCAGCGCTCACAGTGTTGGCCGAACGACGAATTCTATCATCTTCGCACAACCACGGCAAGCGCCCGTTCCAAATCCAGCCTTCAGATCACCTGTTCCCACAATGCCACACAGTTTCGCGCAATGCAGTACGAGAGCATCCCTCTATCAGCGTGCTTCAGCATGCTCTCCTTCTGCGCTCTGCTTCAGCCGGGTTTGATATCCCATCCATTGAGCGCCAGCCTTGCCAAGACTTTGCCCAATCTCTTGCGCCCATCCATCTCCCGTGAAACAATATCCCCGGTCGGAGCCAATACCCCTGCCTCAGGAGCCCCCATGCGCATTCTCGTCACCGGCACATCCGGATTTCTCGGTTGGAACCTCGCGCGCCATCTCCTCGCGAACGACCAGGAGGTCCACGGTGCCGTTTGGGACCACCCCGGCCCCCTGGACATTCCGAACCACCCCCTTGATCTCACCTCGCCCGATTCCATTCGCCGCCTGATCCAAACTCTCCGCCCCGACGCCGTCATCCACTGCGCCGCCATGAGCCGGGGCGACGACTGCGAGATAGATCCCGAACTCGCCCGCCGGATCAACGCCGAAGCCGTCGCTCACCTCGCGGACGTTCTCGCCGAAACCGACGGCCATCTCGTCCACTGTTCCACCGATCTTGTCTTCGACGGCACGCATCCGCCCTACCGCGAAGACGATCCACCCTCCCCCCGTCACGCCTACGGCCGATCCAAGGCCGCAGGAGAAGAGGCCGCCCTCGCCGCCCGAGGCCCCGCCGCCGTCGCCCGCCTCGCCCTCCTGTTTGGTGACGGCTCCCCCGCCAGCGGCTCATTCCTCCGATGGCTCGACGCCGGACTCCGTACCGGAAAAGGCGTCACCATGTTCCGCGATGAAATTCGAACCGCCCTCTACGTCGAAGACGCCGCCGCCGCCCTCTTGGAAATCGTCCACCGCCGCTGGACCGGCCTCATTCATCTCGCTGGTCCCGAATCCATGTCCCGTGAGGAATTCGCCCGTCTCTATGCGATCACGTTCGACCTGGACGCTTCCCTCATCCAAAGCGCCTCTTTGGCCGAGGCTGGCGGCACGATCTACCGCCCCCCGAATGTCTCTCTCGAAATCTCCCTCGCCCGAAACGAACTGGGCTTCAATCCTCTGAACACCGAACAAGCACTCACGCATCTTCGAAAACAGAGAGAGAAGACTCCCGGCCAATCATCACGCCAGGACTAAGTATCCCGCCCCTCGCCGCCTTCTTCCTCCGCACCTGATTCCTCATCGCCCTCAGATTTCTCCGGTTTCTTCTCCGCCGGTTTGGGCGGCAAGGCCGCCGGGTCGTAATCCTCCAAAACCGCACCCCCCATCAGGCCGAACGCCGCAAGCGAAGGCTTCTGATTCCACTGCCGGCGATCCTGAGCGGGAATCTCATCCCACGCCTCCACCGGCATCTTCCGCTCGATCAGTCGCGGCGCGAGATGCACCGGCCCGAAGAGATTGTGCAGACTCGAATACACCTCGATCTCTACCGGATTGTCACCCTCGATCGCCAGACGCGTGATCTCGAGACGATGCGGATGGCAGTGCAGGAAAACCGGCTCATGCTTCCCCATGCGCACCGTCAGACCCGCGACGGATGGCTTTCGCAACGCCAGGAAATAGCGATGGTTCGCCTCCTTGACAAGGAACACATCCTGCCGGTACACCATCCGCCCCGCATAGTAGGGATACCCCTGTTCGATCCACGATCCGTCCTTCAACTCCGCGGGCTCTTCAGTGAGAACGGGCCGCATCGGATTTTCCACCGACACCGCGAAATCCCCTGCCAGAAAGGGCATTTCGATGATCGCGCTATCGCTCATCGGAAAAGCAATCTCAACTCGGTTCGGTCCCACGCGCAGGTGAGCGCCAACCTCCACGCTCTTGAAAACCTCGTCGAAAAGGGGTTTGCCACCGTCGAGCGAAATCGGCTCTTTGTTGAACCGAATCTCCATGCCCTCGTTCGGCTCGATAACCAGGCCCACCTGCCGCCCCTCCCCGTCTATCGCCGAGTCGAATTCGAACTCGAGACGCAGACGCGTCCCGCTTGCCGGAGCGGCTTTCCGAACCTCAACACGCGCGAACTCGACCGGCATCTGCCGTGAAGGATTCTCCCCCGCCAGAGACCACCGGCACGAACGAAGGGGCATCACATTCGGGTCCCTCCGCTCAAAACGCCAGGTCTTCTCCAGAGACTCTTCACGCGTCGCGTGCGGCAAACGCTGATAGGGCGGCTCCGTCAGATCGCTCTCTCCGCCGACCGCGAAAAGAGTGGCTTCCCCCGCCGAAAAAGTGAAATCGAAAGCCTGAGCGTTTCGCTCCTCTTCGCTGTCCCGCACGAACGTCCTCGGAGCCCATGCGTCCATCACCCGCACCGCCCCATCGGCGTATAGAAAAACACGTGCGTCCAAATTCTGATCCCGCGCCGTATTCATTACACAGAACATCTCGTGAGTCGCCGTCTGACGGCTCTGCAAGAGAAGCGCGTCCGTGTTCTCCCCCGTACCCGTCTTGAACTGACAGGAGCTCGGCTCTATCCGGTTCAACTGAAAGCACACCTCGCGCCCCGCCCGCTCCACACAGTGCACATTGGCATACTGGTCTTCCAGTTCCTCCAGAAAAGGTGTTTCCTCCACCCCGATCCGTTCGGCCAGGGGCTTCGCAAGGATCAAACTTCCCCCCCGCCGCGAAAAGCGGCGCAACTTCTTCGCCACGCTTCCCCGCCACGACAAAGCTGGCGGAACGACCACGGTCGTATATTCGCCATCCCCCAGAAAAAACGTGTTGGCCTCCGGACGTCCGTGCCTCTCGATCAGATCCTCGTCCGCCACCGCAAAATCAATCTGATAGATGACGAGCGCCGAGATAATCTGTTGAAAAAAACGTTCGAATTCCTGAGCCGCCGCGTTGAACTCCGAAGGTTTCCCAGTCAGACCCGACAGGTTTGCCGGGAGAGGCGAAGCGCAAAGAGCCACATACGTGTCCGAAGGCACGAGAAGAAGAACCTGCGTGCGCCGCACTCCCTGGCTGAGAAGATCGTTCAACCGCCCCACGCAATCGTACAGACGGTTCACCAGCGGCCACCACGGCTGCGCCTTGTGAAAGAGCGCCGGCCCGTGAAGACGTTTACCCTCGCCGCGCAAGGACGACTCAGGATCCGGCGTCACGAGTTGCCCCGCGCCCATCACCAGCGCGCTCTGCATCTCGCGCCCCAGTTCGGCCAGAACATCATGACGCTGCGGGTCGGGATAAACCTCGTACTCCACGTTCGAAGGCAGCTCCGGCCTACGCTCGGGCGCAAGATGCGGAGCATGAAGTTGCTGCGCCACCGATGCGGCCTGCACGCACGAAAACGCCGATTGCGTCGCGTCCGCGCCGCCCGTCACGCCAGGCGTCGAGATGCTCTGAAAAAAACGTCCGCTCGGGCCCCATCCGAAAAGCGCCTGATCGATGGTCGAACCGTCGGGATCGAAGGACCCCGCGATTCGTACACCCTCCCCCTCGGCCCACGCCGAGAGAGTCTGCAAGAACCGATTCTCGAAAAGATCCGCCACCAGACCCCGAAAACGCAGACGCGAGGTCTCCGAGCCCGGACCATCGAACCAGAGCAGGGGCAGACGGTCCAGAAATCTCTCATCATGTTCTTCCCTGTACAGACCCGACAACTCCGGCGTCCAGATCAGGTCGCCCAGACATGTGGCGTTCTCGCGGGAAAAGCGCAGCGACAGATTCTCGCCGCCCCATACCCCCTCATTCCTCAACTGCACGAGGACCTTCAGCACCGCCTCGCCCACGTCCGAACGAAGCAGATCCAGACCGCCCGCTTCCTTCCGTACGCTCACGCAGACCAGCATCTCATCGCGCCCGTCCGGCGGCGCGCTATCCTCGGTCCACGCCTCCAGCCCATGAACCTTCTGCCCCTGGGCCAGCGTCAGGCAATAAGCTCCTAGAACATCGGACCTTCTCAACTGCGCCCGGGCGTCATCCGCTCCCAGGCAGCGATCGATATGCAGAGAAGGAGCGAAAGCGTTTGGCACGAGAGACAGAACCCGCCGGTTCATCTCCTCAAATCTACGACCGCTTCCGCCCAGGAAGAACCGCCGACGCGGCCCGGGGAGAAATCGACGATCGGGTTCCATCCAGTGAGAAAGATCCATCACAAATCGCTTTCAGAAAGGCTGGTCAAAAGGCGACAGGCCGGTCTTCGACCGCCATGGGGCAATACCGCCCGTTGCGCCGTTCAAACCATAGAAGGGAAAGAGAAAAGAATCAAGGCGGAAGGGCGTCAAGCCGAGGTCCGCAAGTGCTCGAAGGCGTCCTCTTCATCCTCGAAAATGAGGACCGCACGCGAAATGTCAAGAACGTCCAATATCTGACGATTGGTCGAGAGAAGATTGGTGAAGCAGATCACCCCGTCACGCCGGGCCACCTTTTCCAGAATCGAAACGAGACTCGCCACCCCCATCGTGTTCATCGTCTCAGTATGCTCGAAAC
>JABMPG010000340.1 GCA_013203855.1 bacterium | reverse complement strand
CGTCGGAGCTGCGCAAACGTGGCGGCGGGCTTTTTGGCAGCAATCCGCTGACCGGTTCGGTGGGTGTTTATACGATCAATCTGCCGCGCATCGGGTATCTTTCCGCCTCGGAGGAAGAGTTTCGCATGCGTCTCTGGCAGGCGGTCCAGACGGGCAAGACTGCTCTCGAGATCAAGCGGAAGATCGTCGAGCAACAGTCCGACAATGGGTTGTACCCGTACTCCGCTCATTACCTGCGCCATGCCAAGGATCGTTTCGGCGAATACTGGCAGAACCACTTCGCGACCATCGGAATCATTGGGATGAACGAAGCGCTGTTGAACTTCATGGGCGAGGACATCACCTCGAAGCGGGGGCAGGAGTTCTCTCTCGGCATCATGGAATATCTGCGCACACTCCTCACGGGCATCCAGGAGGAGACCGGGCATTTCTATAACCTTGAAGCGTCGCCGGCCGAAGGAACCGCCTATCGCTTGGCGCGGCTCGACAAGCAGCGCTATCCGGACATCATTACCTCCGGCGAGGATGCGACGCCCTATTACACGAACTCGACGCAGCTGCCCGTGGGGTACACCGACGACATCTTCGAGGTTCTGGAGCTGCAGGACGAGTTGCAGGCGTCCTACACGGGTGGAACGGTGCTGCACCTGTACCTGGGGGAAAGCATCGACGATATCGCGACTGCGAAGGCGCTCATTCAGAAGGTTTTCGAGCACAACAAATTGCCCTATATTTCAATCACGCCGACGTTCAGCATCTGTCCGGAGCACGGCTACATCCGGGGCGAGGTCTTTCAATGTCCGACCTGTGACCGCGAGACTGAGGTGTGGTCGCGCGTTACGGGGTATCTGCGGCCAGTAGCCAACTATAACAAGGGCAAGCAGCAGGAATACACGGACCGAAAGAAGTTTCGCTTGCCCGAACTTGTCGCGTGACGGGGAGTTCATTTCCAAGGCAAACCCGACTGGAAAGGATTCCCCCGATGCGTATCGCCGGTTTTCAAAAATGTTCCCTGGTTGATTTCCCCGAAAAGATCGCGGCGGTTGTTTTCACACCCGGCTGCAATATGACGTGCTCTTACTGCCATAACCGGCAGATTATTTCGCTGCGTCCGGAAGGGGAGACGTGCCACGACGAGGAAGAGATTTTCGAGGCGCTGGCCCGCCGCCGCAAGTTCCTCGATGGCGTCGTCATCACCGGGGGAGAGCCGACGCTTCAGAAGGGGCTTGAGGAGTTTATCCGGCGAGTGAGGGAGCTGGGGCTGGCTGTGAAACTGGATACGAACGGGACGCGGCCCGAAGTTTTGCGGTCGCTTCTGGAGAAGGATCTGGTGGATTATGTCGCGATGGATCTGAAGGCGCCGCTCGCGCGGTATCCGGAGATCTGCGGCGATGGGTTCGATCCGGAAAAGGTGCGGGAGTCGGTCGAGGTTCTCTTGGGAAGCCGGGTGCGGTACGAGTTTCGGACGACCGTAGCGCCGCAGTTGGGCGAAGGCGACCTCATGGAAATGGGGGAGTGGATCCAGGGGGCGTCGTGTTACGTTTTGCAGCAGTATCGGCCGGTCGAGGGCATGATGAGTCCGCTTTCCGCTCCGCCCCATCCGGCCCAAGAGATCGAAACCTGGGCCGAGTGCCTCCGCCCGATGATCGGAAGAGTTTCGACGCGCGGTCTAAGCAACGGAAGTAAGACGGAACCCACACAGGCTCCCCGCGCCGCGGTCGCGTAGTTCTGGGAGTGGGGGATCTGCAGTTTCCGCGCCCTTGCGACATGCCCGTGACCTGTTGCAGGTAGCGACATGGTCGATTTTCTGACACATTACTACCGCAAAAACAAGCCCCCTTTCCAGAGCATGTCACGGCTCTCGGATGAGGAGGCCGAACGGATGGGATTGTCACTGCTTGAGGAGAATCCCAAGGCCTTCGGACGGTTCCGCAAATTTCAAACGTACTGGCCTCGCCGCAAGAGAACGGACCAATGGGTGCGCTCTGAGTTCAAGAAGAGAGGCGGAAGGCCCACTGAGGCATATCCCCAGTATATGGTTCTCGGCACGTCCAGGTATATCTTAGAACTGGGAGGCGATGGTGGGTACGCAGAGATCCGCATTCCCCTTTCCGAGTTCGCTGCGAACGAAGTCAGTTTTACGTATTCCGACTGCATGGTTTCTTTGTGGCTGGCCGAGGAGCAACAAGACCAGGAGTATTTCAACCCTGATCTTCACGCCAAGGTTTTCAACCTCCCGGAAATCCTCGAAGTCTCGGCTATTCACGGGATTCCGAACGGAGAATGGGAAACCGATCCGAAGAAGGCGTTCGATTTCTTCATCGAGGCCCAAGTGTGGAGTCTTCGCCCCTTGAAGAAGTACATGGAGATCTCCAGCGAAACAGATGGCGGAATGTCAGAATAGTCGCGTTTCCTCTAAAACTCCGCCGACTTCGGCGTTCGGGGGAAGGGGATCGCATCGCGGATGTTTCCGAGGCCGCAGGCGAACTGGACGGTTCGTTCGAAGCCGAGGCCGAAGCCTGCGTGGGGGACCGTGCCGTAGCGGCGGAGGTCGAGGTACCACCAGTAGGG
>JABMPG010000039.1 GCA_013203855.1 bacterium | reverse complement strand
GTTTTCAATCAGGCCATCGAGCACGTCAAGCCCCTGGTCGAGGTCAAGAGCCGCCGCGTCGGTGGTTCGAACTACCAGATCCCCATTGAAGTCCGGGTCGAGCGTCGTCAGGCCCTAGCCTTCCGCTGGCTGCTGGACGCGTCCCGCAACCGAGGCGAAAAGAACATGAAGGACCGGCTGGCGGCCGAACTTATGGATGCCTACAACAAGACCGGCACCGCCATCCGCAAGCGTGAGGATACCCACCGGATGGCCGAGGCGAACAAGGCCTTCGCCCACTACCGCTGGTAGAATATCTGAAAAGCCGCCGTCTCCCCTCCTTCCTGACGGCGGCTTTTCTATTTGTGGCCGCGAAACGGAAAAATGGACGGAGAAACGGACGACTTGCCCGCGCGACAGGATAACCAAGTTGTAGTTCTGGGTGCCGGACTGGCCGGGCTGGGATTCGCTCGCGCATGGCCCGGCACTCTCGTATTTGAGGCAAAACCTCACCCCGGCGGTCGTGCCTGGTCCATCGATATCGAAGGCGTCTTCTTCGATCAGGGCACCCACATTTCCCATTCCCGTAACGATTCATTCAACGACATGATCCGTCAGGCCGCCGGAAAGGTGGTCGAGACGGAGAAAGCCCAAGTCTCCAACTTCTGGAAGGGGAGCTGGCTGCCCTATCCCGTCCAGAACCACCTCCACGCCCTCCCCCTCGAGGATCGCGTCCAGGCCCTGGCCGACCTCATTCAGGCCCGGATCAATCATTCGGACGTAGAGCCTCCCGACTATGGCGCCTGGTGCCGGGGCCAGTACGGTGAGTTCCTCGCGGACCGCTTCTACCGCGTCTTCACCGAAAAATACTGGCGCGCGCCCATGGAGAACCTGGCCACGGACTGGCTGGCCGGACGCCTCCTGCCCCCCGACCTGACCACCGTGATCCGCGGCGCCCTCTCCGAGGCATCCGAGGAGCAGGCTCACTTCAGCCGCTTTCGCTATCCTGAACGAGGAGGTTATTTCGGCTTCTTCGAGAGCCTGTATCCCAAACTCGGCGTGCAGCATAACGAGACGGCCGTCGAACTCGACCTGGCGAAGAAGGAAATCCTCTTCGACTCGGGCCGTCGGCAGGACTATGACATCCTGGCCAGTTCAATCCCCCTGCCCGATCTCGTCGAGGCGGTGAAAGATGCGCCGACTTCCGTACGCGAGGCGGCGGCACGACTGAGCTGGACCAAACTCCTTTGCGTGAACCTCCTCATCGAGCGCAAGTCCCTTAGCGATCTGCACTGGTTCTATACCTACGACCCCGACCAACACACGGCCCGGGCCTATCTTCCCCGGAATCTCTCGCCCGGAATGGTCGCCGAAGGAATCACGGCCCTTCAGGCCGAAGTTTTCCGGCGGAACGACGAGCCTTGGGATCCCGAATCTCTGGCCGAGGAGATGATCGACCAGATGGCCAGCCTTCTCCGGTTCAGCGCCAAACGAGATCTGCGGGTAGCGTCGCCGGTCGTCGTGCGATATGCTTACGTCGTTTCGGACCATGCCCGTGCGGCGGCCGTGGCGCACATCCTGGCCTGGCTGCGCGAACGCGACGTTTTCTGCATGGGTCTCTACGGCAAGTGGAAGTATGTCTGGTCCGACTACGCCTATCTGTCCGGCGTCGAAACGGCGGCGGAAGTGAGGGAGAGATTGTGCCGGACCTGAGCCCTGAGATTGTCCTGGCCCTCACCGCCTACAACGAGGAAACTGCCCTGGAGGACGTGATCGCCCGTTCGATCGCCTTCCTCGAACAGTGGGGCCGGTCTTGGGAAATCCTCGTCATCGACAACCACTCCACCGACGCCACACCCGAGATCGCCCGGCGGTTCGCTGACCGCGAGCCGCGCGTACGCCTGATCCGGCACGAGGAGAATCGGCTTTTTTCAGGTTCGTGTGCCACGGCCCTGCGCGAGGCCAA
This sequence comes from bacterium, assembly GCA_013203855.1. GTDB lineage: Bacteria > Sumerlaeota > Sumerlaeia > UBA8349 > UBA8349 > JABMPG01. The sequence continues at coordinate 6,955 of JABMPG010000039.1, read as the reverse complement.
GGGCCGATACCTGGCAATCATGGACACGGACGGACAGTGCGTCGCCACCGACCTGCCCGGATTCCTCGAAAAGATCGAAGCAGGCGTGAATTTCGTCACGGGATGGCGGCGAAAACGCCACGACCCCTTCATGCGCCTGGTCATCTCTTCGGTTTTCAACGCCCTCGCCCGGTTCTGGTTCGGCAATCCCCTACACGACCTGAACTGCGGTTTCCGCGTGATGGATCGCAACTTCATCGAACAGGCCGAGATTCGGCACCGCGTCAACATGGCCGGCCCCGAACTGGTCGTCCGTGCCATGCTGGCCGGGCTGAAGATCGACGAGGTCGAGATCGAGCACCACCCCCGCAGCGGTGGCCGGAACTGCCACGACTTCAGCCGCCTCCTCGACCTCTTCCTACAGACCAACCGCTACTTCCGCGACCTTGGCCGGGAACTGAAAGAGAGCCGGAGAGAACGGGCAAAGGAGAGTTCCTGAATCCCGGTTTGTGGTCCGGCCTTCAAACTGCCACGATATCCAGGGGTTCCGAGCGCCCTGCCGCGTTGACTTTGACCTCTCCGCGAATCCCTTGAGCCGGGACCTGCTTTCTGTCAGGATGGGCGCGTTGGAGTGATCGCCACGATCGGAAAAGTCGTCAAACGCCGCCGGCGCGGGGACAAAGACCAGGCCCGAAAGGACTTGGAATACTGGCTCTTCCGTCCACCGGCGGAGAGAATCGCCCAAGTCGAGCTCCTGAGACAGCAATACTATGGAACCATTGCCCGGATACAGAAGGTCGTGCACGCGGTCAAGTGTCCATAGGCCCGCGCGAGTGTTCTTCCCATGAAACTCCTCCTCAGCGGCATCACGGGATACGTTGGCGGAAACGTGGCCCGAACCTTTCGGGACGCTTGGCACACCGTCCACGGCCTCGTGCGCGACGAGGCCGGCGAGGCTCTATGTCTGGACATGGGGCTGACCCCTCATCGGCTGGACGGAAATGCAGCCCGGCTGCCCGAGCTCTTTGAACGCGAGCGATTTGACGGCGTGATCCATCTCGCCGCCTGCTCCCGCGCCGAACACACGTACGCCGACATCTCCGAACTCATCGACACCAACGTTCTCTTCGGAACCCGTCTCCTCGAGTCTTGCGTGCGGAGCGGGACCCGCTGGTTCGTCAACACGGGCACTTTCTGGCAGCACTACCGCAACGAGAACTATAGCCCCGTCAACCTCTACGCGGCCACCAAGCAGGCCTTCGAAGACGTGGCACGCTACTATTGGGAAGCGGCCGATCTCAACTTCGCCACCCTCGTCCTCTTCGACACCTACGGCCCTGACGACCCACGTCCCAAACTTCTCAAGCGACTGCTCGAGATCGCCGGAACCGACGAACAACAGGACCTCACTCCCGGCGATCAACTCGTGGACCTCGTTCACGTCGATGACGTCGCGGCGGGCTACCTGCGCCTGGCCGAATGCCTGCACGAAGACGAAACCCGCGAGTTCAAAGGACGCACGTTCGCTCTGTCCTCCGGATCTCGGCGGACCCTGCGCGAGGTGCTTGCGCTCTTCGAAGAGGCGAGCGGGAGATCACTGCCGGTTCGCTGGGGCGGCAGACCCTACCGTCCTCGCGAAGTGATGCGCCCCTGGGACGGAGGCACCCCCCCGCCGGGCTGGGAGCCCAAGATCCCGCTGGAAGAAGGGCTCAGACGGATTCTCGACGCCACCTGAGATCAGTTTGGAGTTTGGCCATTCACGGTCCTTTGAAACACCCGGAAAGGGACGAAAACAGTTCGCGCGTGGGGTGGCTGTCAAGCCTGGGGCAAGCGAAGCGTCGCCTTGGGGTGGCCGGTTTGTATCCGTTCAGCCCTGTAAGAGCGTGGGAATTGCACGGGGATTCCCCTTTTACATTGACGCTACGCGGAATCAACGTTAAAGTATCCGCGTAGGCACTTAAGTAAAGGACTCCGCGTGACCAATTCGGAAAAAACAGCCCGCATGTTCAAGGTTCTGGCGGTGGATACCCGGGTCCGCATGATCGAACTCCTCAAGACTCGGTCTCTTTGCGTGAACGCCCTGGCCCGCATCCTGAAGATCACCCCGGCGGCGGTCTCTCAGCACCTACGCATTCTCCGGGACGCGGATGCTGTAACGGCGGACAAGCAGGGCTATTTCGTTCACTACCATATCAACCGGAAAACGCTGACCGAATGGAACCGACGGGCGGAGCGCCTGCTGGTGTCGGAGGAATAGAAGATCCTCATCCCTCTTTTGCAGTCTAAAACAAACATCTGCGCGAATACCCATATCAAGGAGATCCCCCATGTTTGAGAAATGTTGTCAGAAGCCCAAGCAACTCAAGAGCAATCCCCAGGAATGCGCTCAGGAGCAGATCACAAAGTGCCACGGAGACGACAAGGGGCATCCCTGCGCTTGCGACGGGACTGATCGTGAGCCGTCCGGATCCAAAGGAACCGACTCTTCGTGCTGCAACAAACGCTAAGACTCGAGGTGATGAATCCGGGCGCGTATCCTGCACCACCTTCCCGCTGTTGCCTTTTTGCCGGACTCCGTGCAAGATGACGTGGGCAATCCGAATGTTCGGGTCGCCCCGAATCTATCGTTTTGCAGCGCACTCTTGCCCGATCCCGTTCGCACATCCTCCGCCCCGCCCGAGCCGTCCTCGGCTCTCCCATCGTCGTCTCGGCAACGCTATGGGTGGGTCATGGGCATTCTTGTTCTCCTCGCGATTCTGATCGTCGCCGGACGTCTGCGCACCTTTCACGAACCGGTCGAGCGCGACATTGCTTCCTACGCCGTCCTGGCTCACGAGATCCTGAACGGCAAGTCCCTCTATCGCGACCTCTGGGAGTTCAAGCCCCCTGCCGTTCACGTCACCTATGCCCTGGCCGAGATCCTTTTCGGCTACCGCTCCCTGCAAGTCTATCTTCTGGGAACTATTGCCGCGCTGATTGGCCTGGCCGGAGCGTATCGCGCCGGTTCGGCTTTCGGCTTCGGGCGCCAGGGTGGGCTCTGGGCCGCGACTTTCTGGACGATCATCTCGGGCGACCTTCTCCTTCAGGCCAACCAGCCCAATACCGAAGTCTTCATCAACGCAACGGTTCTCTGGGCCTTCGTCCTCCTCGCGCGATACTCCCCCGGACCTCGCATCCGCTGGGGCCGCGCCATCGGCATCGGACTTCTCTTTGCCTGGGCGTCGCTCTACAAGCAGGTCGGCGTCGTTCCGGCCGCGTTTCTCTCGATGGCGCATCTGATCCTGCCTCCATCCGGCCGGAGCCGAAAATCGGTCCTTGTCGAGGTGGCATTCTGGGCGGGAATCGGCGCGGCGGCCTGGGCGGTCTTCTTCGGTTATCTCTTGGCGTCGGGCTCACTCGATGCGTATTATAGGGCGGCGGTAGTGTTCACGCGAGACTACAGTTCGGGCCTGTTGGCCAATCTTCTGGAAGGCCTGAACCCGCGCCGCCTTGGCCCGCGGATGCTGTGGTTCCTGCTGCCCCTCGGGGCGCTCGGCGTAACCGGGGCCGTGGCCAGTTGGCGTCGCGGAGCGCGGTTGTGGACTCTCTGGTTCGCGTGGGTCTTCGCCGCTCCGGTGATGGCCTGTTTGCCCGGACACTGGTATGCCCACTACTACCAGTTCTGGCTCCCGGTCGCGGCGGTCGGAGGGGGCTGGGGAGTGGCGACACTGAATCAGACAGGCCGGTTTCGCCTGGGAAGCCTCCTTGGCGCAACAGCCCTCCTGGTTCTTCTCGCTTACCAGCTTCCCCGCTACCGACTCCCCGCGGAGGAGTGGTCGGTCCGTAAGTACGGTGCCATTCTCGTGGCGACACGCGATGCGGCGAAGACGGTGGACCGGCTCCTCGAGGAGGACGAGACGTTTTACGAATTCGGCGCGGAGATCAGCCTCTACTTCTACACGAACCGGCCCGTCCCGACGCGCAACTTCCACTTTTACCCCCTCGTGATGCCTTCGCGGCTCAACGAGATGTACGACGCGCAGACGGTCGAAGACCTGGAAGAAACGAAGCCCGAACTGTTCATCATCCCCGAGGAATTCTCCCCCTGGCGGCCCGACGGCTGGGTCCGGGTGGAGAGTTACCGGACCCTCCAATGGTTCGGACCCCGGTATAGGCCCATTCCTATCGAAGACCCCCACGGGATCTTCAGATACTATGCCCGGCGAGGCGGAAACCTCGAGAACAGGCTGACCCGGCAGGGCATTTTCAAACCCGAGGAAAGAAAGGGCTGATCCCATGCAAGCCGTCATACTGGCCGGGGGGCTGGGCTCCCGCCTGCAAGAGGAAACCAGCGTCAAACCCAAGCCGATGGTCGAGATCGGCGGCCGCCCCATGCTGTGGCATATCATGAAAATCTACGCCACTTACGGGATCAAGGAATTCTGTGTCGCCCTCGGCTACAAGGGCGAACTCATCAAGAATTTCTTCCTGAACTACTATCACCTCCAGAACGACCTCACCGTCCATCTCGACCAAGGCCGGGTCGAGGTCCACGACGAAGCCGCCGGCCACACCCAGCCGTCCGAGGACTGGAAAGTCCATCTCGTGGATACCGGCCTCGGCACCCAGACGGGTGGCCGGATCAAGCGCCTCGCCCCCTGGCTGCGCGACCAGACCTTCTGCATGACCTATGGCGACGGCGTGGCGGACGTGAACATCTCGCGCCTGCTCGAATTCCACAAAGCCCACGGCAAACTCGCCACCGTCACCGTCGCGCGGCCCCCTGCCCGCTTCGGCAGCCTTCAATTTGAGGGCGATCGAATACTCGACTTCAGCGAGAAGCCCCAGACCGGCGAAGGCTGGATCAACGGCGGGTTCTTCATTCTGGAGCCCGGCATTCTCGATTACATCGAAGGTGACGAGACCGATTTCTCGAGCGGACCGCTGGAAAAGCTGGTCGAGGAACAACAACTCGTCGCCTACAAACACGAAGGCTTCTGGCAGTGCATGGACACACTCCGGGACCTTCAACTGCTCGAAAACCTGTGGCACACCGGAAAGGCGCCTTGGAAGAAATGGTAGAGAACGGAATGCGCGATCTCTTCAGCGGGATCTATCCGGGCCGCCGCGTGCTCGTCACGGGCCATACCGGTTTCAAGGGCTCGTGGTTGGCCCTCTGGCTCAGCGCTCTCGGCGCGAAAGTTTGCGGCTATGCCCTCGACCCGCCGACGGATCCTTCCCTCTTCGAGAGGCTGCGCCTGGAGGACAGTCTCGACCATCGCATCGCCGACGTGCGCGATCCAGACAGCGTTCGCCGTGCCATGGCCGAGTTCGAGCCGGAGATCGTCTTCCACCTCGCCGCCCAGTCCCTCGTTCGCGCCGGCTACCGCGCCCCTCGCGAGACCTACGAAACAAATCTGATGGGAACGGTGAACGTGCTCGAAGCGGTCCGCCACACCCCATCCGTGCGGGTCTGCCTCTGCGTCAGTAGCGACAAATGCTACGAGAATCGCGAATGGGAATTTGCCTATCGTGAGAACGATCCGCTCGGTGGCTACGATCCCTACAGCTCGAGTAAGGCCTGCGCCGAAATCGCGACCGCGGCCTACGGCCGGTCCTACTTCAATCCCCTCGCCCACGAACGCCACGGAGTCAGTCTGGCCTCCCTGCGGGCGGGCAACGTCATCGGCGGCGGAGACTGGGCCGACGACCGGCTCATCCCGGACTGCGTGCGCGCCCTCGCCGCCCGGGTTCCCATCGCTGTCCGGAACCCCCAGGCCATCCGCCCCTGGCAGCACGTGCTCGATCCTCTCTCGGGCTACCTCTGGATGGGAACGCTTCTCTGGCAGCATCCCGCTCGATTCACCGGCGGCTGGAATATCGGGCCCACTGCCTTCGCCGGCCTGAAAGTGGCCCAGGTTGTCGATCTGGCCGTTCAGACCTGGGGCGAGGGTTCTTGGGAGGAACAGCACGATCCCCACGCTGTCCATGAGGCGCGGACACTGCGGCTGGACTGCTCCAAGGCGGCGAACGAACTGGGGTGGCTCCCAGCCTGGGACGCCCGGGAGGCGGTCATCGCGACCGTGAAGTGGTACCGCGAATTCTACAGCCATTCAACGTTCAATGTCCGCGACCTCTCTCTCGCCCAGATCGAGGACTTCGTCGCCTCGGCCCGCAAAAAAGAAATCGCCTGGGCTGCAAAGCAACCATAACCCACTTTCCGAGGCCCATCATGAAACGCAGCGAGATCAACCTTCTCCTCGAAGACGCCAAAAGATTCTTCACTCAACACCAGCTTCATCTTCCCCCCTGGGCCCTCTGGACTCCCTCCGACTGGCAGACCAAGGGCCCGGAATGCGACGAAATCGTCGAAAACATGCTGGGCTGGGACATCACCGACTTCGGCAGCGGCGACTTCGAAAAGCGGGGACTCCTGTTGTTCACCCTTCGCAACGGGAACCCCGCGCGGGACAGAAAACTCTACGCCGAGAAGATTATGATCGTCCGCGAGAACCAGGAAACGCCCATGCACTTTCACTGGCAGAAGGCCGAGGACATCATCAACCGCGGTGGTGGCAATCTCGTCATCGAACTCCACAACGCCACCGAAGACGAAGACCTGGCCGACACCCCCGTCCAGGTCCAGGTAGACGGCGTCGAGCGCCATCTCCAGCCCGGAGGAAAGGTGATCCTGACCCCCGGAGAAAGCATCTGTCTGACCCAGCGCCTCTATCATCGTTTCTACGGCGAACCCGGTTCGGGCAAGATCCTCGTGGGCGAGGTGAGTCTCGTAAACGATGACAATTGTGACAATCGCTTTCACGAAAAAGTCGGCCGCTTTCCCGAGATCGAAGAAGACGCGGAGCCGAAGCATCTGCTGGTGTCGGACTACGCCCGTTTTGTCGCGCTGTGAGCGTTGATTATCTGGAATCGCCTGTGTAGGATGATCGACGCGAGGAAAACCGAACGGATCTTCCCGGGCCGTTCGTCGTCCGAT
>JABMPG010000339.1 GCA_013203855.1 bacterium | reverse complement strand
TCGGAGACGGGCAGTCCGGCTTCTCTCGCCTCGCCGGGTCGCTCGACGTCATCGCCCTCGAGTACACCCACGCCGTCGTCCAGCACACGGCCAACCTCGAGTACAAGTTCCAGTCCGGCGCCCTGAACGAAACCTTCGCCGACATCGGAGGCGTCTGCGTGGACGATGACGACTTCCTCCTCGGCGAGGACATCGTCAGTCTCCAGTACTTCCCCACCGGCTCCATGAGAAACATGGGCGACCCGCACAATGGCGCCACCGGGCCCCAGGACTTCACCTGGCAGCCCGCTCACATGAGCGAATACCAGAACCTGACCATGGAAGAAGACAACGGCGGAGTCCATGTCAACAACGGCATCACCAACTTCGCCGCCTGCAAGATCCTCTCCCGGCTGGGCCGCCAGGAAGGCCAGCGCATCCTCTTCCGCGCCCTCGAAAACTATCTCACCCAGCAATCGAACTTCTCCGATTTCCGCATCGCAGCCGTCCGCGCGGCCGGCGATCTTTTCGGAGAAGATTCCATGCAGCAGCAAACGGTTATGACTGCCTTCGACGAGGTCGGTATCGTTCAAGGATCCGGCACGACCCCTCCGCCCGACTCGCCCCCCGTCTCTGGCTCCCAGTACATCCTCGCCGTAAATGACGAGGTCGATCTCTTCGACATTGAAGACCACTCCCTCGTCATCAGCGACGGCTTCGACGACCTCAGTGAGGACCCCGCCTTCTATTACCTCACCAACACCCAGGCCCTCACCCCCTCGGGACGCCCGATCGCCGTGGACGCCTACGGCCAGGACATCTACTTCGTGGACGCTGACTACAACCTCCGCGCCATCCGCCCCGACGGATCGGGAGAGGAGATCGTGAGCGACACGGGCGACTGGTGGTCGATCGCCCTGTCCCCGAGTGGCCGCTATCTGGCCATGACGCGAGATATTTCCGAGAACATCATCGTCGTTTACGACCTGCGGGACGACACCGTCACGGAACTGCCCCTTTTCCACCCCACCACCGATCACAACAACAACTACGCCGATGTGGTAGACTACGCCGACAGCCTTGCCTTCCTGGACGACCACCTGCTGGCTTACGACTGCTCGAACTCGATCCAGTCCCCCGACGGAGGAACCCTCGACTTTTGGGACGTGAACGTCATCGACGTAACCGATGGCCGAATCTTCCCCGTCCTGCCGCCCCAGCGCGCGGGAGTCCACGTGGGCAACCCCATCTTCGCCTCCACAAACGCCTCGATTCTCTGCGTCGAAGTCTTCGAGGATGGCGTGGGCAACAGCGTCACCGGAATCAACCTCGTTTCAGGCGATGCCAGCGTAATTCTGGACAACGGCCTCGACCTGGCCTACCCCGACTACTCCGTGGACGATCAGGATCTGCTGATCACCCACACCAACATGGCGGGACGCCGCGATCTCTACCGACTGCCCCTGAACGCCGACAAGATATCCCCTGCGGGAACGCCCGTATTCCTGCTTCCCGAAGTCAAGTTGCCGGTCTGGTTCGCCCAAGGCACGCCTCCGACCGCCGTTGTCGCTTTCTCTTCGGCATCCAGCCAGGCCCAGGAGTGCGACAGCGTCGTCCAGATTCCCGTCAGCCTCTCCGAAACGCCCACCGGCACGGTAACGGTGGACTACGCCGTGACCGGCGGAAACGCCATCGGCAGCGGGGTGGATTACACGCTGGAAAGCGGCATTCTGACCTTCGAGGGAAGCGCCATTGCGGCTATCCCCCTTTCCCTCAACAACGACGACCTCCACGAACAGAACGAATCGCTGACCATCACTCTCTCGCGCCCTGTCAACGCCTGGCTGGGAGACGCCGACCGCCACACTTTCACAATTCGCGACGACGACAGCACTACGGGGGTTGCGCGGAATGTCTGGATGCTATACGAATAGTCAGACGGTTCCGGCCGGGCGTTCGCACGCTCCGGCAAGCCGGGAGCCATAACTTGGTGCTTTCGCGATGAGACGAACCACAACCGCCTTTCTTCTGTTCGCCGCCTGCCTTCTGTGCTCGACGGCCCAGGCCGACACGACCTCCAGCCTCCACGCCGAACGCATCTTCTCATCCATGGAGGGAGAGGCCCTCCTCAAACAAGCCAGCGAAACCTTGAACGGCCTTCGCTCCCTCAAAACCGATTTCGTCCAGGAGCGCCATCTCTCGATTTTCGAGGACATCCTCCGCGCAACCGGCGCGTGCTGGTTCCAGACCCCGGATCTGATCCGCTGGGAGATCTTCGAACCCTACGCATCCGTTCTCATCCACAACGACGGCAAGGTCGCCAAGTTCGAGGTCGAGAACGGTCGGCTGCGCAAGATGCAACTGGGCGCGGAGGACGTTCTCAAGGAAGTCCTCGAACAGATTATGGACTGGATGCGCGGGGACTTCTCCCGCTCGAAGGACACCTATCGCTTCGAGTTTCGAGAGGGCCGAGACTACGAAGTGATCCTCCGTCCAAAGTCCGAGGACATGGCCGAAATGATCGAATCGGTCGATATCGCCATGAGCACCGAAACCCTTCACGTGCGTCGGGTCACGATTCGCGAACCCCAGGGCGATTTCGTCGAGATTCGCTTCCTCAACGAGGTTCTAAATCCCAATCTCGATCCCGCACTTTTTGACCTGCGCGAGCCGAAACGGGTGAGGCGATGAACCCCTTCTCGACTTGTGGCACAGTCGCCCCCGCCCGTGCGCGGTTCCGCGCCAGCCTGGCAAGCGCTCTCCTCTCCCTGCTTATCCTCACCGGCTGCGCCACTCCCATGCAATGGGGACAACCCGTCGTCCCCTCGGCCCGGGACCGGGTGGTCCTCGAGGCGTGGCGCCAGACCTTCCCTCAGAAATTCCGCCTGTCCCAGCGCGTGATCGTGACCGCTCGCGGCAAGGAGTACGATTTCCTCGCCTATCTGCGCGTCCGCGGAAACAGCTTTGACGCCTCGGCCTTCGGTGAAATGGGAGGGACTCTGTTCGAATTCGTCTCGGAAGATGACGAGCGACGAATCAAGCGAAAGCCCCCCGGTCTGCCCCCGAAACCCCTCGCCGACGGCGTTATCGCGGACATCGCCCACGTCTTCCTCTTGGACCCACCGGAGGAGGATTGGACCGCCAGCCTCACCTCGGAAGGCAACCGCCGTCTCGCCTGGCGAACACCACCGAACAACCGCGCCTTCCTCGATTACGCGCCGGAAAGCGGTCTGGTGGTCGCTTCGGGCGAAACCCGCAACGGACGGACGATCCGCCGGGTCCGATACGACGCGTGGGACCGCCCCGATCCCGCCGCGCCTCTTCTCCCCCATCGAATCCGCGTTCAGAATCTTCGCTGGCACTACGAAATGGACGTCCGAGTCCTGAAGTTCGAGCCGGAAACCCCCGACCCGTGACCCTCTCGCCGAAATGACCCCGACCGAAAGACTGCTCCGCTTCCACCGCCTCCTCCTGCGCCGGCGCTATCGTGTCTGGACCCTGACGCTCGCCCTCGTGGCTTTCTGCGCCTGGTCGGCACGGGGACTGGTCTGGCGTGAAAACATCGTGGACCTCCTGCCGTCCCGCGACCCCCTCGTCAGCGAACACCTCGAATGGATGGAGCGCTTCCGCCCCCTCGACCGCATGTTCTTCGTCGCCGGACCCGAAGACCCCGCCAATCCACCAGACTTCGATCAGCTTGTCGCCGTAACGGACGCCCTCGCCGAGGAATTGCGCGAGGCCCCGGATGGCCTGATCGAGGACGTGACGTACCGCTTCGATCCGGGACAGGCCCGCGGGGTGCTCGAATTCGCGCGGAACCACCGGGCCGCGCTTTTCACCGAAGCGCGCGAGAGAGAAATGGAGACTTCGCTCGCCCCCGAGAGCATCGAGGCCGGCCTGCGTCAATGGCGGCGAATCCTCACCGAGATGCCCGCGCCTTATCTGGCCGACATCTTCCGCCGCGACCCGCTGGGAATGGACCGCGCCTTCCTCGTCAACCTCCGGGCCTCCCAGGCATTCGGCGGACCCGTCCGGGTCGAGAAGGGACGCCTGGTCAGCCGCGACGGCCGGAACATCCTGATCCTGGCTCGTCCCGGCATCCCCTCGACCGACAGCCGCCGGGCTGGCGAGATGGTCGATTTCGTCGAATCGGCCATCGAAAAGGCGGAAGAAAAAGCCGGATGCGACGGCGTCGAGGTCGCCTGGCTCGCGGGACATCGCTTCGGCCTCGAAAACTCGCGGCAGATCAAGCGCGATCTCAAAATGACCGTCACTCTGTCCGCCATCGGCATCGCTATCCTGGCCCTCCTCGCGTTCTCCAAGTTCGTCTACGCCGCCTTGGCCCTGCTCCCGGCCGTATTTGGCGCCGTTTTCGCCATGGGCCTCGTCCGCTGGTTCGAGCCCGACATCTCCGCCATCGCCATCGGCTGCGGATCTATGCTGGTCGGCATCGCGGTCGATTACGGCATTCACATCCTCTTCCACGCTGACCAGGAGGAAGATTCAGCGGAAAGGGCCGAACGAATCGCCCGAGTCCTCAACCGCCTGACCCGTCCCCTGCTCCTCGGAGCGGGAACGACCCTCGCCGCCTTCCTCGTCCTGCGCCTGTCCATCCTGCCTGGAAACCGCGACCTGGCCCTGTTCGCCGTTCTCGGAATCGGCGGGGCGGCCGCCTTCGCCCTGCTCGTCCTCCCCTCACTCCTGACACTCTTCGGGGGCAAGAGCCGCCGGAGGCCGGTCCTCGACCTGACGCGGGCCTATCCAGCCTTTGTCTCCTGGACCGCCCAAAGACGGAAACTCCTGGCCGGTCTCATTCTCATCCTCACCCTCCTCGCCCTCGCGGGCCTTCCCCGCGTCCGCCTGGAAGGCGACTACCAGAAACTCAACGCCGCCTCGCCCGAGACCCGACACGACTGGGACAAAGTCCTCGAAACATTCGGCGACACCCTCGAAACCACACCCGTCGCCGTGCGCGGCCAGGATCTCTCCCAAGCCCTTGCGCGCAACGCCGAGCTCGCCGCCGCGTTAGAGATCCTGAAACAGGAAGGGCTCGTCCAATCCTTCAACGGCATCGCCGCCCTTTTCCCCACATCCGGGCAACAGACGGCGAACATCGACCGCTGGCTCGCGTTCTGGAGTGAAGACAGGGTCCGCGCTCTTCGCGAAAACCTACGCGCCGCCTCCGCTGATCTTCAGATCAAACCTCAAGTATTCGAGCCCTTCCTCGACGCCCTGAGAACCGAGACGGAACGAATCGATCCGACCGCGCCCGGAAATCCCCTCTTCAGCGAAATCCGCGATATCCATATGTCCATCGGGCCTCACGACACCCTCGTCCTGACCAACGTCCGCTTCGAGAACAAGAAGGCCTACGCCAGGTCGCTCGAACGCCTGCGCCCCGATTTCCCCGGCCTCATCTCCGCCGACGGCGAGACCTTCATGGAACACCTTGTCGCCATGATCTACCGCGAACTCGAGCGGATGGGCCTTTTCGCCATGGGCGCCGTCGTGGTCCTCCTCCTGGTGACCATGCGGTCCCTCAGGCGAGGCGGAATTCTGCTCCTGCCCCTCCTTTTCAGCGCCATTTGGACCTTCGGCATTCTGGGCTGGCTGGAAATCCGAATCAACATGATGAACAGCATCGTCGTCATCTTCATTTTCGGCC
>JABMPG010000338.1 GCA_013203855.1 bacterium | reverse complement strand
ATTCCACTTCTGGCGCAGCATTTTGCGGGCCAAGGCCTCATAGTCCTGGGGTGCCGGGGAATCGGGGAAGGCTTCGACAACGGGTTTCTGCCGAAGAACGGCCTGCCTGAGAGAAGGATCGCTTCGCACATGGCCGAGATAGCCAATGCGGGCTTCCTCGATGAAGCGGTCCGCGACGGCGGTCAGATTGCGATAGATGTCGAGGGCTTCGCGTTCTGATTCCACTTGGTTCACGACCACGTCGAAAGTTTTTTGACGATAGGAACGATGCAGCACTTTGATTAGAGCATACGCGTCGGTCAGGGATGTCGGTTCGGGTGTCACGATCACGATGCGAGTCTGGGCGGCCAGGTTGAAGTAGAGAACATTGGACGAAATTCCCGCGCCCGTGTCGATCAGGAGTATATCATAGGCCCCCTGCAATGCATCCATTTTCTGGAGGAAATCCTGCTTCTGATCGGCGCTGAGATTGGTCATCCACTCCACCCCGCTGGCCGCCGGCAACAGATGAACGCCGCGGGCGACCTCGACGATCACTTCATCCACGCTTCGCTCGCCATTCAGGACATGGGAGAGGTTGTAGCGGGTAGCCAGGCCAATGAGAATGTCGAGATTGGCCAAGCCCATGTCCGCGTCGAGAATGAGAACCTTTTTCTTGAGGTGCGCCAGACAGATCCCGATGTTCAGGACAAAGTTGCTCTTCCCAACGCCCCCCTTCCCGCTGCTCACGGCCAGGACCCGGGTCGGGGACGCACCCGTCCAGGCCATCGAAGGCCGTTCGCTCACAATTCTGCGCAAGGTGGAGGACTGATCCATTTGGATGCGTTCCTTTGTCTACGAGTCGGTTATCGAGAGAGGGAAAGCGACGCTTCTCCGTCGCCGGGATAGGCAGCAGGGTTCATGCCACTGAAACCGCCACGCGGTGCCCGCTCTCTCTTCTTTCTTTATCGGACGACACTTCCTCGGACAAAAGTGCCCGGCACAAGCCTTCGACGGTCGCTGGCTCCAAATCTTCAGGAACCCTTTGACCCGTCGTGAAGTAAGATACCTCCAGATCCTTCAGAACCCAGGCATTGAGGAGATCTCCCCAGGAAACCGCCTCGTCCAGTTTGGAGAAAACGACCTTCTCGAACTGGAGAGGGCGGAAATTTGTGAGGACCCGCTCCATTTCCCCTTCCCTCAGGCCCGAGGGAACGACGAGCTGAACATCGAGGCCCGGGCAGGCCTTCAGACCGGCCGCCAGGCGCTGAATCGCCTGCTGATCGCCGGGGCTGCAACCCGGCGTGTCAACGAGGATCAGGTCGGCGTCGGGAAACCTGGAAAGGGCCTCGGGCAGGCCGGAAGGGTCCGAGACGACTTCGACCGGTACGCCCAGGAGGCGGGCGTAGGTCCTCAGCTGCTCGGCTGCGGCGATCCGATAGGTGTCCAGGGTCAGGAGGGCAACCCGGTGGTTGCGCCGGAGGGCATGGTAGGAGGCAATCTTCGCGATTGTCGTGGTCTTTCCTACTCCTGTCGGCCCAATGAGGGCCACCTGGCGCGCGCCGGACCAGTAGGGCCGGTCTCCAGAACGAGGCACGAAGTCTCCCACGACCTGGACGAAGCGTCCGAAAGTGCCTTCGGCGTCGGGAGAACAGGCTGGCTCTTCCCCAGGTTTCCAGGGCACGGCGTCGACTCGTCGGGCCGCGAAATACATCCGCCCCAGAATCCGCTGAACCAGCGCCTCGTCTACCCCCTGGTGGCGGAGCCGGCGCTGCAACTGGAGAGCGGGCAGTAGGGCGTCCGTAGAAAGGCTGGGCCAGGGCTCGACGGGTTCATCCCAGGACAAGGCGCCGTTTCCCGGTCGGATCCTGCCGTTGTTCTTCTGAATGAGAGCGGGAACCGGCCAGCGGATATTCTTGGACGGAGGGGTGCGGTGGTCCGCGTTGGCTCTTGGCTTACTTTGGACGGAGTTGGATCGAGAGGGTTTATTGAGGTCGTGGCTGAGAGTTTTCAATTCCTCAAGGATGACTGCCAATTTGTTGCCGTGGCCATTAGAGGGGGCAACCGCTCCGGTGAGACTCGTTTCCAGAGCCACGAGACGCTCGGTTGGCTGCCAGTTGGCCGGAGAAGGGGGTGATCCGTGTTTTCTCGCGGCCACTTGCGCGTTATTCTGCCGCGGAAGCGAGTTCGCCTCCGCCGGGCGGGATGAGGCGACGCTCCGCAGGGGCAAGGGGGACTGGTCAGGGGTATAT
>JABMPG010000337.1 GCA_013203855.1 bacterium | reverse complement strand
CTGTGATACTGCATGGCCAATCCGCTGGGCTTGCTCTTTCAGAAACAACCCGGCGGGCGTCGGTATCAAATAGCCGTTGGGAATCGCGCACAGTTCGCGCTCCAGTGATTCAATTTCCCGTAGGATCTTCTGATAGCGGTCACGGTATCTTGTCGCTGGGATCTGCTCGGGGCGTTGCGACGGGTCCGGCGGCTCCGGCCAGGACTCTTTCCATCGCGTGAGAGAAGCGGGTCTCACAAAGCCGCGCTCCGGCTCGTTCTCCACAATCGCGCGATGTTGTTTCACCAGCCGCGCCAGGCTCTTAAGAATCTCGGGGTCTGTCAAGTTCTTCCCGACGGCCTTTTTCACAATCGCCAGGGCGTCCCGTAGTGGCGGGAAGATTTTCCAGGGGTCGATGTTCTCTTTGCGCTTCTTCAATGTCTTTGGCATGTCACTTTCCCCCTTCCGCCTGGGCGGGCATTTCCTCGATCTTCGCCTTGGGTCGGGATTCCCCGACCGCGTCCATCATCGCGCCCGTGGCCGCCATGACAGCCTGCCTCACGGGGTCGATATCCAGCCGCGCGTAGATCGCCGTTGCGGTCTGGTCAAGGTGGCCCAGAGCCTTCCCGATGATCGCTAGCGACGCGCCTGTTGCCGCTGCCCAACTGCCGTGAGTTCGTCTCAGGTCGTGGATTCTTAGATCCTCGAATCCGGCCAGTTTGCACAGCCGCTCCCATGCGTGCTGCGGGTGTTCGATGTGCCCCGTCTCAGAGCGTTTGCTGGCAAAGACCCAAGGGCCGTCGGCCTTGGCCTTCCGGCGCCGCAGCAGATCCACCACCTCGGGAACGAGCACGATCCGCATTTCCTCCCCGCTCTTCGCCTTGGCAAATGGAACAGTCCAGACACCTTCCTCCAGATCAACCTCAGTCCACGCCATGCAACGGACGTTCCCCTGCCGCTGGCCGGTCAAAAGACAGACCGCGAAGAAATCCCGGAAGGTCGGGTCCGGGAAATCGGAGAGGGCAGTCCAAAACCGTTTCAGCTCTTCGGGTTTCAGATAGCGGCTGCGAGAATGCGTGCGGAACCTCTTCAGCCGCGCCGCCGGATTCGTCTGCTCGAATCCCCAGTCTTGCGCGAGATAGAGCATGGTCCTTATCAGGCTGTGGACCAGATTGGCCGCATACGGGCCGCTGCCCTTCCCGATCTTCGCCATGAGTACCTGAAGGTCCGCCCGCGTGATTTTGAACAGCGTGCGCCCTTCCCATGCTTTCAGGTGCTTGTTATAGAGCAGTACGTCGTTCTCCCATGACTTCTTGTGAACCTGCGCGTGGCGCGAAAGATAGAGATCCCACAGATCCCCGAGTGTCATGTTCCCCGATACATTGCCCGCGTCGGTCTGGTCAGGCTCGGGCGTCGCCGTGGGATCTTCGCCCGCCCGGACACGGGCCAGTAGAGACGCCGCCGCGCCCCGCGCCTGAGCAATGGTCATCGTCGGGAATTGCCCGAGTGAAACCCGCTTGGCTTTTCCGTCGATCTTTCGGCTGAAAATGAAAACGCGCCCCCCCGCAGGCGTGATACGGATGGCCAGGTTCGGCTGTTCGCGGTCGTAGAAGTAGACGCCGCTGGTCTTGTCCGGCGGACAGGTCAGGCCGAGAACGACCTCCTTGTTGAAGTGGATTTTTCGCTTGTCTTTCGCCATGTTGCCCTCCCCTTCCACCGTGGTCTTGTGCCTCGGGATTTTGCGCCCTTGGTCTCTTTCGGTCGGGATCTTGTGCCCCGATTTTGCGCCCTTTTGCGCCCTTTCGGAGCGAATTCCGTGGAATCCTAACAAACCCCGACAAAGAGATTATAGGCATAAGCCCTTTATTTGTCAACATCTAACAACTCTCAGCAAATTGCGTCAAAACGGATGTTGTAAAACTTAGGATCTTGTGGCTTCGGCCGTGGGGGTTCAAGTCCCCCCGCTCGCACCAGTGGACTTACAAGACACCCCAAACTCGGCTTGATCTGGATTTGCCCGTTTTTTGCCCGGTTTGAGTAGGGCAACGAAGAAGGCCGGACTCCGAAGAGCCCGGCCTCTCCTGCTTTCCCGAAAACATGCCTCCCCATCTCTCTGCGCCCCCCCCGGTTCGCCCGGCGGCCAGCTGCGAAGCGCCCTCT
>JABMPG010000336.1 GCA_013203855.1 bacterium | reverse complement strand
CTGCGTCGCAGGTTCTGCGACACGGCGAGAATCCGATCCGTTTTCCAGGAAAGAGTCCGGTCGAGCATTCGCCGGTGCCATTTCTCCAGGGACACTGTGCTCTGCTCATGGGAGATCAGGACTGGCGTCCCTGACAGAATCGCCGCGAAGCGGCCCCACAGGTTGGCCGTGAACACCGTGGTATGGACAATGTCGGGGCGCCATTGGCGCAGGATTTCGACCAGACGGCGCAGCATCTTTACTTGAATACGGGTGCGCTTCCCCAGTGACACTACCGGGAAGCCCTCCGACTCCAGCTGCTCTCCAATGGCGCCTTTTTCGGCCAGGCAGATCAGTCTCAGGTCAAACTGTTTCCGATCGACCGCCCGGAACAGATTGGCCACTTGTGTCTGCGCGCCACCGACTTCCATGGAATTGATGACGTGGGCGACGCGAATTGGCTGCAACGGACAACTCTCCGCAGAAGATCAGGAACATTCGAGTTTGAGCAGGCGGGTTTTCATATCGAGTCCGCTGGAGAAGCCGCCGGGGCTTCCCCCCGCCGCGATGACGCGATGGCACGGGACGATCAGCGGGAGGGGATTGCGCGCCATGCACTGGCCGATCGCTCGGAAACCCAATGGACACCTTACTTCCGCCGCGAGTTCTCCATAGGTGCGCGTCTCGCCGTAGGGTATCCGCCGCGCGGCACTCCAGACGGCCTTCTGAAAATCGGTTCTGCCTTCCCAGTCGGGTTCGATAGAAAACTCCCGCAGATTCCCATTGACGAACCGGCAGACTTCGTCGATCGCTTGTTCGCGCCGGGCGGACAGACTACCTGGCAGGCCTTTGATCCCGACGCACTCGTACGCGGGCATACTCTTCTCGATCTCCTGTTCGAGCAGGAGAAGCGCGTCCCCCTTGCGTTTGCGAGGCAGTATCAGAGAACGCGCCCCTTCTTCCGTCACGGCACAGGCGGCCCATCCCCAACCTGTCTTGAAAGGGAAGATATGCAACGGTCGAAACAGACGGTTCTTCACCGATCACTCCTTTTCTTCCAGGTTCAGCCACATCCTCTGGAAAAACGGCTCAAATCCCAAGGATTTCCAGAAAGCCTTGCCCTTCTCGTTGTGTTCATAGACCTGAAGTTGAACGGTTTCCACTCCCAGAGAACGGAAATACTCGGTCGTCTCCCGCATCAGCCCCTTGCCGACGCCCTGCCCTTGCCATTCCGGTAGAACGTAGATATCGGAAATGTATCCAAAAACGGCTGGAGCAAACATGGGAAGATTCTGCGAGATGTACGCGCAGGAGAAGCCGATGATTCGGCCTTCCTCTTCGGCCACGAGCAAACGCGAACGCACTCCTCGCAGGTGAAGGAGGAGGTAGTTCTGGTATGCGGGTCCCGCCACGTCGGTCACCTCCAGGCGCAGCTCGAATGCTTCGTGCTCGCCCATCATGGCCAGCCACAGGTCGACCAGCCGGGAGATATCCTCTCCTCTGGCGCGGCGAATTCGCACGGGCGCCCCTCTTTCGGATCGCGAAATCAGTTGCCGTTCCCTTGCGGAAAGTAATTGCAGTGGTAAACGTAGACCTTCTTGTCAGTCTGAACCGCGAAGGTCGCCGCTGTGTATTCTTCATTGCTCCCCAGCGGCACCACCGATTCGATTTTGTCCGGCACCGTGATCTCTGAAATCAGTTTCACATCGTAAGTCTTGGAAGATCCCGGGAACGTGTACCCCGCCTGTGCGTCCTGGGGTGAGTTCAACAAATTCTGCAAGACAAGGGCCGCGAGCAACACGGCAATGGCACCCAGAAATACCCGAATTACGCGATCGGCCATGGCAATCATTCCTCCAGTTTCGGTACTCCATCCGCGCAGAAGCGCTTTTGCTACCATACGTCTATTGCGGTATGTGTCAAGTTAATTGACATCCGCGGCGTTGGCGAACTCTTATCCGCCGACAACCCTCACTTCCCCCGCCTCCAAACTCAGACTCATCCCCCTGCCCGCTTTCACGGGAATCATGGTCCTCGCCTTTTCCGCTGAGACGAACCGGCCCAGGGATTGGATGATCCGGCGGCGGTGCGCGCCGATCTGCTGATTCTCCACCTGGCAGTCGGGCCACAATTCCGTCGAGATCTCTGTATAACTCGCGCCGGTTCCTAACCGCCTTGCCAGCAGAGCGAGTAGTTTGAAGGGGAGGGGCGGCAGATCCAATTCCTGTCCCTGAAAACGGGCCGCGCCGGTCCCGCGCAAATCGACTTCGAGAAGGACCGACACTGTCGATTCCTCCTGGTGCGGGACCTCGGGCGCGGCGTCCGCCGTCGTTTCAGAATTCGGAGAGCCGGCCGTCTCTTCCGGCAAGGAAAGATGCGCGATGCTCTCATCCAACTTCTCCGGGCTTCGGGGCGCCACCGGGTTCAGCCGCCGAGCGGCCTCCACGACGAGTTCCTCTGCCACGCGAGGCGGGATCAGCCGGTCTAGTGTATCCCGGTCCGCTTCCGCCAGGGATCGGAGTGTCGTGTATCCCTCCCGGATCAGAACCTGAATGTATGCGCGGGAAAGCCCCTGCACGCGCAGGGGGATAAACGCGACTCCCTCGGCCCCGCAGCCCAGAACCAGCCGTTTCCCGAGCGTTTCCAGGGCCTGCACGCATCTCGCGTCAATCAGAAGAGATCGGGCCATGGCTGCGGCGCCCTGAACCAACCACGCGAAGTGCGACGCGAGGTTCGCCGCCGTTCCGCTGAATACCTGATGTCGTTCCTCGATTGCCCGTGTTTCCTCCGGGCCGATCCATTCCTCGAGAATCGCGACCTTGCGCAGGTCCTGACTGTGCTCCCGCGTGAAGCCGCCGGGCGGACAAAGCGCCGACTCGATCGAAGGCGCCACGCCTTCGGCTCGATGCAGAAGCCTCTCCCGCAGCGAATCGACCCACGGAGCCGATCCCGGTAGCCCGCCTCCGAGGGGAAACTCTCGCGCGTCGTCCGTCATGGCGACGGCGACGAGAGCTTCTGTGGGATCTTGTGTCACGACTTTCGGACCTTCTCGCAGCCAGAGCGCGATCACGTCGATCGTCGATGGACAGAGCCCCGTTCCCGCCGCGATTTCGCCCAGCCCCGTCGCCTGAAGCCGTCCCTGCGGATCCCGGCTCGCCAGTTTCCGATTTTCGAGTTCGCCGATGGCGCGATCCACTTGTCGGGCCACTGGGGCGGCGTCGGCGGGCCAGAGCGTGCGTCCTGAGTACGTTTGGTGGAAAAACGCGACCAGGTCTTCCGCTGTCCGCCCTATCTTTGAGGCGAGGAGGTCCAGAATGTAGATATCCAGGTTCTCCGGAGCGATCTGGGGCGTGAGATTCTCGATATCTCCTTCCACGTAATCGCGGAGAAGCCGCTCCCCTTCTGATCGGTTCCGCGCCACGAGCATGGATCGCCCGAAACCGTCGGACTGGCGGAAACGCCCACTGCGCCCTCCCTGGTTGTGAAAACGCGCCCGGCTCAGGGCCGTCATTGCCTGTCTGCCCGTCCACTGATCAGTTGTGACCATGGCGGGCACGTGCAGCACGTTTCGCCCCGTCAGGTTCACTCCCTGGCCAAGTGTTGAAGTGGAAACCAGAACCCGGATCGCGCCGTCGTTGAAGTAGTGCTCGATGAGGTCCCGGAGGTCCCAGGACAGGTCGGCGTTATGGAAGGCGATCCCCTCTCGAAGGGTTTCCTCCAGGAGTTCGCGGGAAAAGGTTTCTTCATAGCGCGCCAGGGCGCACAGCGCGTCGCGCGCGGCCGGTAGATGGGCCTGCGAGGCCAGATGATGGGCCCAATTGCGGGAAATATAGCGGGTCGGGACGAAGATGAGAACCTGTTCGCCCTTCTCAACCGCGAGCACCTGCGCCAGCCGCAGGATCGCCTCTCGCCGAAAGTCAGCCGGCTCGTTCTCTTCCCCGGCGTCGCCGATGGAGGCCTCCGTCGGGTCGAGATTCTCCTCGCCGCGCTCGCGGGAGTTCACCTCGCGATAGACGAACTTTCCCGTGGACAGGTCGAAGATGCCCTCCCGGAGTTCCACCGGTCGGCCGCGATGGATCAGCAGGTCGCACCCGAGCCAGGTGGCCAGACGCTGCGCATCGTCCCCGAGAACGGCGGACAGGCCGATCAACTGTGTGCCATAGGGCGCCTGGCAAATCTTGGTCAGGAGCAGGTCGACCGTGCCGCCCCGTCCGGGATCGCCGAGGGTTTGGATTTCGTCGGCCACAACCAGCGCAACAGACGCCAGCATCTCGGGCCGGGCCACCAGAAAAGCCTTCATTTTCTCGTACACTGCCACGAGAAGGTCGTATCGCCCTTCCAGAACCGTTCGATCCGAGTCGGGCCTCTCGCGTGTCGCCACGACCACCCGGTAGCCCAGATGGCCGTACAGGTCGCTGAACGCCCGGTATTTCTCCTCCGCCAACGCCTTGGTCGGAGCCAGATAGATGACGCGCTTGTTCTGTTCGAGGTGCTTGAGAGCTGCGATTTCGGCGACGAAGGTCTTGCCGGAAGAGGTGGGCGCGACGACCAGTAGGGGCCGGCCGTGGAGAAACCCGTGCTCCGCGATCGCCTTCTCCTGCAGGGGTAGCAAATGGGAAACGCCCCGGGCCCGCCACGCCTCAACGACTTGACGCGACAGTCCCAAGGCGATCAGTTGCTCGACGGGAAAGGCCATGCCGGCGCTGTCCGCGCTTTCTATACTTCCTCTTCCGCCGTGTTCACTTGCAGGTTATTGATGTAGAGGGTGCCGGTCGACTCGCTGTTGTCCCGAATCGAGAACGTGTTCAGGCTGTCGGTCTTGGTGCCCATCCGGACACCTTCCGCAACCAGCTGCCCGTCCACGTATCCGTCCACCAGCCCTTCGTCCAGATCCACGATATACTTGACGTGCCGCCACGACTTCAGTTCATAGGGTGTGGGCCGTGTGAAAACTCGCAGATGGGCCGGACTGTTCGGATCGACGGACTGAACCACCGTGTGCACCGACCGGCGGAAATCCCCGTCCTTTTCCGTATAGAAGCCGAGCAGGTGCTTGTTTTTCTCGTCGCACCGAATGTCGAATTCGATGGCGACCTTGCCGCTCACTTCCGGG
>JABMPG010000335.1 GCA_013203855.1 bacterium | reverse complement strand
GTGTGCTCTCTTCCTTTATGTTGCCACCAAGAGGGTGCCCGGGTCAAATCTCTCCTCTCCGATTTCTGGGTCGCGGTGGGCATTAGTGTACGAATAGTGCCGAGATAGCCCAGTGCGGCCAATAACTTTCAGTTCTGTAGAATACTGGGCCGCGTCGTAGAGCAAGAAACTCAGTGGGGCAATTCCTCGAAACCGGCCACGATGTCGAATAGTTCTTCCGTGATAGAGCGCTGTCGTTTCTGCCGGTATTGCTGGCGCAGGGCTGCGAGGCGTTCGTCGATGTCCTTTTCGGCGGCCTGCATGGAGGAGAGTCGGCTGGCTTGCGCGGCCGACTGGGATATCGTTCGGCGGGGACGGTGGTTCCACATGCAGTCTCAGGGCCGGGCCGGGAATGTATGTGTCAGCCTGCGATTTTGGATCGGATGTCTCGAATGGCGGGGAGAATGGAGAAGAAGGCGTCGAGGATGCGGGGGTCGAAGTGGCTTCCCGATCCCTCGCAGAGGATGTCCAGCGCCTTTTCCTCGGGCATGGCGCGTTTGTAGACGCGATCATGGATGAGGGCGTCATAGACATCGGCGACGGCAACGATCCGGCCTGGTTCGGGTATCTCCGTGGCAGCGAGTCCGTTTGGATAGCCGGAGCCGTCCCACTTTTCGTGATGGGTGAGGGCGATGTTCTGTGCGAGTCCGAGCAGGGGGATGTCGGTTCCGCCGAGGATGCGGCCGCCGATGACGGTGTGTTGCTGAATGGTCTTGAATTCTTCGGAGGTCAGTTTGCCGGGTTTGAGGAGGACGGCGTCGGGGATTCCGATTTTGCCTACGTCGTGCATAGGGGCGGCTGCCCGGAGCATTTCGGTCTGTTCTCGGAAAAGGCCGAGATGGTGGGCCAGGGCTTCGGCATAGAGGCCGATGCGGCGGATGTGGGCGCCCGTTTCGTCATGTCGGTATTCCTCGGCGGCGGTGAGCCGGACGAGGATTTCTTCCTGGGAGCGTCGGATCTCGCGGGTCTGTTCGCGCACGAGTTCTTCCAGGTGTTCCTGGTAGCGCGAGTTGTCCATTTCGAGACGTCGCCGCTTGAGCGCGTTGATGACGTTGATGAAGAGTTCGTTCTGGTCCATGGGCTTGACGATGTAGGCGTAGGCGCCGAGTTGGAGAGAGCGGATGGCCATCTCGCGGTCGTCGACCGCCGCTGCCATGATGACGGCTATGTCGGGGTTTTTCTTGCGGGCCTGCTCCAGGATGGACAGTCCAGATAGGCCGGGCATGCGGACATTGGAGATGAGGAGGTCGAAGTGTTCGGCGCTGAGGAGTTCGAGTCCGGAGGGCGCGTCGTGCGCAGTCCAGCAGTCGTATCCCTCCACCTCGAGCCACCGGGAGATCAGTCGGGCCAATGGAATTTCATCGTCAACGATCAGGATGCGGGGCTGGTCGACGGTGTTTTCCTGCGGGGGCAGGGCCATCCGTTCGGTAGCTGATTCCACGGGTATTGTCTCTCTAGGTCGTAATCTTTCCGGAACATCACTGTCGCCGGAACTGGCGTGCTTCGGTGTTCTCATCGGCATATTTTTCGTCAGTCTTGAACAGGAAGGGGAGGTGTCAGACAAACCCTTTCAAAGCCCTCGGATGATATCTTACAGGAAGACCAGCGAAACGCCGATTTTCGACTGGGGTGGGTTGTCGTATAGTGATGCAAGTCGGTCATTGTTGGTTCAAGGGCATCAGAGGGCGGATGGAAGGAGGCGGACCTATGATCAGAAGCCTGAAGGAGATTGAGGGCTATGGGATTCAGGCGAAGGATCGGCGAATCGGTCATGTGGCGGACTTCCTGTTCGATGTGAAGGCGGCCGTTGTGCGTTACTT
The DNA here is from genome assembly GCA_013203855.1 of bacterium. Taxonomy (GTDB): domain Bacteria; phylum Sumerlaeota; class Sumerlaeia; order UBA8349; family UBA8349; genus JABMPG01. The sequence goes on along the minus strand of JABMPG010000335.1, from coordinate 1,091 downwards.
GGTGGTGGACACCCGGAATTGGCTGCTCGGCAAGAAGGTTCTGATCGCGCTTCCCGCGCTGGGGACGGTGGATTCCGAGGAGGAGACCTTTTCCGTGGGTCTGACAGCAGACCAGGTGAAGGAGAGTCCTGATATGGAGGCGGATCGGCCCGTTTCACGGCAGAAGGAGCTGGAGTTGCATCGCTACTATGAGTGGGCGCCTTACTGGTGGCCGGCTGGTGGCCTGGAAGGAGGCGCTTTGACTGTGCCCGCTCCAGAGGAATTTCTCGAGGAGAAGGGGGCCGTGGACCGGCGCCGTGAGGCGGAAGATCCGAATTTGTGGAGTCTGAACGATATCGCGGGCTATGACGTCCATGCCTCGGACGGCGCAGTCGGGCATATCGAGGACATGCTCGCGAATGATTCGGGGTGGCTAGTGAGATACTACGTGATCAATACGCGGAAATGGCTTCCGGGGGGGCGGCATATTCTGGTGGCCTCGGATTGGGTGACGAATGTGAGTTGGAACGCGAGGGAGGCGGCAGTGGATCTGTCGAGGGATATCATCCGGAGCAGTCCGGAATACGATTCGTCTCAGCCGGTCTCACGAGAATATGAGGGAGTTCTCTACGAGCATTATGGCAAGAGCGAATACTGGCTGGCTCGATAGTCGTCGTAAGCGTTTTTGACAGTGCTTTTTCTGCCGCCACTTCGTAGGTGACTGGTCCGGGCTCCGGCGGCCGGGCGTCCGTGTTTTCCGCACGACGGGATTGACCTTTTCCTGCCTTTTCCGGTATAAGAATCCTACAGACAGGCTGTTCGTTTCTGTTGTTGGCTATCCGGGCTGATTTGGCGGTTTTGGAGCCGGAGCCAGCAACATGGGCAATTTCTGCGGGAAGGGTTTCTCCTCGAAGTGTGGAACTGGGGAGTTTGCGGGAGATAAAATCACAATGAAGCGGATTCTGCTTGTCGACGATCACTCGGTGGTACGCAAGGGTCTCCGGCAGATTCTCGAGGATGAATTCGAAGATCTGGAGATCGGCGAGGCGGGGGACGCCCAGGAGGCCCTTGAGCAGGTCTGGCGCCAGACGTGGGATTTCGTGTGCCTGGAT
>JABMPG010000334.1 GCA_013203855.1 bacterium | reverse complement strand
GAGTGGGGCTTGTTCGCGGCTGTCCTGCATGATGATCATTTCGAGAAATCCTCTGCTCGGCTTTTGGCTGTTGAGTAGGTTATAGGCCGGGGCTTGTCCTTTCAGTCCTTAAACCCGATCTTGTTCCGTTTCTTATAGTTCAAAATGTCCAGTACTCCAGTGCCGGAGACTCTCTGGCTTGAACCGCTCATGCTGTGTAGTGCACGGCGGGCGTTGATAGATTGCGTTATCTGCGCCTTCCCCGCCAGACAGAGTTTATTGATGTATTGGGGGGTAAAGATGTTCTCTGTTGCGTGCAGGGCACAGAAGAAAATACCCTCAAATATCCCTACGGATGCGAGGTGTTCCCTGCAAATCTGGTGAGTCAGTCCGAGTGACTGCTCGCAGGAGAAATGGTCTCGCTCGAAGGAGTTACGGATGGCATAGATAAACGCAACCGAGTTTGGTTTCTTGCTGTCGTCGGCAGAGAGACCCAGGCGGGAGAGCATTTCGCCAATAGCGATAGCGACGGGGTCTTTAGCAACTATATCGGCCGTATACTGCTCGATGGCCGAGATAGCAGTTCTTCCCTTCTGGCTTGTAACGAAGGACCTTGCCTCCTGGTGAATGCTCTCAACAACATAGACCACGCATGGTAACTCCTTAATGTCATCCCGCCTATAGGCCGCCAGGAGCCGTTGCTGGCCATCAATAACCCACAATCCATCCGCCCCACGATCCGCTACTCGCAGAGCCCCACATGCTACCCAGTCCCACTCGGCAGATTTTTTGAGTTAATGGGCTTTCTTTTCCCCTCTTTGATAACCTCCCTCCCCCTTGTTCGGGATCTGAAGCAAGCCTTTCTTTATCCACTTGAATAGCCCGGGTGAATTGACAATAGTCCAACCATACCGTTCTATCTTGGATTTACCGCCTACTGTTTCTGCGTTGTCTACTACTGGCATTTCTGTCTCCTTTTCTTTGAGGTTTTCCCAGCCCGCCCAGCGTATCGTTTCGGGTTTCCCCTTCCGGTCCCGGACGGGCCGGAAAATCAGTTCCGTCCCCCCGCAGTCTCTACGCTCACCCCGCCAACCGAACTTACAAGCCGGACCTGGCTGCTCAGCCGTTCGGCAATCATCGGGTCGTGGGTTACGACGCAGATCAAGCCGATGCTGCTCCCCAGATGTTCCAGCACCCGGAGCAGATCGTCCGTGCCTTCCGCCCCGAGCCGGTCAAACGCTTCATCGAGATAGAGGCAGTCCGGTTGATGGCCCCGGATACGGCCCACCCAGATGGCTACCGAAATCCGAAACAGGATCTGGATCAACTGCAACTGGCCGCCGGAGTAGCGCAGAGCGTCCCGCTCCCCGCGTTCATCCCGGACCAGGATGCGGAAATCCTCGCTCGCGCTGCCATCCCGGAGCGCGGTCTGGGTTGCAATGCGGAGCCGCATGCGTCCGCCGGTGGCCCGCTCGAACAGAGCATCGGCGATGGCCTCTAACTCCGGCACAGCGGCGTCTATCAGTATCTGGCGGACACCCTTTGGCCCGAAACACTGACGCAGATCCCGGAGCCCGTCCACGTCGGCGCGGTATTTCTTCGCCCGTTCCCGTTTCCCGGCCTGCTCGACCTGCCGTTCTTCAAGGGCTTCGATCTTCGCCTCATTGCGGGCAATGTCGGCGGCATGGGTATTCATGGTTGCCCGGTGGTGGGATACCGTCTGCGCAGTGGCCTCTACTGCCTGCCGGAGTGTTTCCCGTTGTGCTACCCGGTCATCGAGGGCGGCCTTTGCCGATGCTGCCTTTTCTCTGGCGGCGCGGGCTGCTTTCCCCGCCGTGCACTGCTCCACCGTAGCGCTCAGCAATTCAGTCTGGATCCGCTCCGCTTTGGTGACGGCCTCTTCGCAGAGTATCAGCCGTTCCCGTGCGCCGGAGAGGGCGTCGAGGTTTGTCTGCGCGTCTGCGAGTTCGGCGCGGGGGTCCGCCACTTCAGGCGGGCGGGTGGCGTCCAGCGCGTTCAGGGCGTCCTGGTGGCGGGCGAGAATAAGCCGCTGGTCCTTCACGGCCTCTTCATTGGCCTTGGCCGCCTCAATCCTGTCAGCGGCTGCTTTGGCCTGTTCCCCGCGCGTTAGGAGTTCAGTCAGTTCTGAGATCGGCTGCACGTCGGGGATGGCGCCGATGTCGGAGTTGAGGGAGACGATTCCCTGCCGCATCTGCTCGGCCTTCCCCGGCAGATCGCCCCATTCCGTCATGAGCGGGCAGGTGGCACAGATAGCATCATCGGCGGGTGTCTCAGGTCTGCGAGAGAGGCGGGTTTCGATCTGCGCCAGATGATCCTCGAGGCTCCGCCGGTCCATGAGCAGGCTGTTCCGCTGCCGCTCCCATTCAGCGTTCTTCCGTTCCTGCTCCCGGTTCATTTCCAACTGCGCCTTATACCCGGCCCGCAGCTCGGGGAGTTTTGCGGCGAGGGCTCGGTCTGCATCCGTAACGCCGGATGCTTTGGTCAACCCCTCAATCATGGATTCCGTCTGGCGGTGGTCGGCAGTGGCCTTGTCCAGCGCCTTCTGCCAGCGCTCTCGCGCGGTCCATGCGGTTTCCTGCTCCCGGAGCGCGGTGCGCCGGGTCTGCAAATCCTCGATCTGGGCGACATCATGCTGAGCGTTGGGCAGACCAGCGGCGCGGGCGGAGTACAACTCGAGATCGGCATTGAGTTTGTCCACCGTCAGGATCCGGTCGGCATAGGTCCTATCCAATGCCTCGCTCTCCCGGATCTGGGCGAGTAGAACATCATCGCCGCCCTCGGCATCCCGGAGTTTCTTCCGGGCTTCCTCGAGTATGGTGTCGGCCGCTGTGACATGCCCGAGTGTGAGATCATAGCCTTCCCTTCCAGCGTCCAGTACGGTTCGGGCTTCCTCGATGGCAATCGCCGGGTCGGGCTCGCCGGCCAGTTGTATTTCCAGGTCAGATGCGATTGTCTCCCGCTTGCGCTGTTCCTCGCCGACGCGCTTTTCGATGGCGTCCAGAGCATCGGAGCCGATGAGGGCGTTGAACGTGGCGCGGCGCCGAGAGACTAGATCAGTTTCCCCAGGCTGGCCGCAGAGGTCGTTTTTGCGGTTCTGAGAGAGAAACCAGGAGGAAAGGGCGGTATCCCGATCCCCGAGCATGGCGGTTACCCGGGACTCGAAGTCGGTCACCTTGGGGCCTGCGACCATGACGTCTTGCGCGACGTCCCACAATTCCGCCCGCTGTGTGCGCGTCTTGCCGGAATCCTTGATCGTTCGGACTGCCCGGTACTTTCGGCCGTGTTGCTCGAAGACCAGTTCGATGCTGCCCTCACCGGTGCCCCCTTGGGATAGCGCGTCATAGATGCTGCCGCCATACCAGGCGAAGTCCCCCCAGAGGCAGGCGAGAGACGCCTCGACCAGGAAGGTTTTGCCGGTACCGTAAGAGGCGGTCACGGCGACGGGGCTGGTCAGATCCGACCAGTTGACAGAAGTGTCGGAATGGGGGCCGATTCCCCGGAGTGTGGTCGAAATGGGAATCATCAGTCTGCGCTCCCTTCAATTTTGGCGCTCTGGCTGGCCAGGGCGTACTCTCCGGCGCGTTCGGGTTCCGGGTCGGGCGTTTGGGCGGGTTCCGGGTCCGGAGCCTTAGGAGGGCTTATTTCGCCCCGTTCGGTCCGGTCGCCAAAAACCCCATCGTAGAGGGCCAGCATCTGGGCCTTCCGGTAGTCGTTGATCGGCGGGTCTTGGATTCCAGCCCAGAGGCGGATCATGTCGTGGGGCTTGTCGAGGATCCCCTCGGGCACGTCTGCGCGCCGGACCCGCTCTTCCCGGTCAACGACCTGCTCAACGGTGACACCCTGGGCCTCAATGCGCTTGACCTCTGACATGTCGACGTCGCCCGTTGCCCGGACCTTCAGGTGCTCGTTGGGCCGAATGCCCCCGAGAAAGAGCATATCCTCGGGCGTCTGAACCTTGACTGTCCGATAGGTTGGCGCCGCTTCCAGTTCTACCCATTCGGTAATGCCGGTTTCGCTGTCCCAGACCTCAAATCCCGCCTGGTTGTCCTCTTCCCCGAAGTTGAGTTGCCGGAGTGCCCCGACATATCCCCCCTTTTTCCCGGCCGCGTCCTGCCGGGCGTGGAAGTCCCCGAGGGCGATATGTGAGACGGGAAGGGTTGATAGGAATTTCCGGCTGACCTGCCACTTGCCGGGCTTTGACTCGCAGGTAAACGAGCCGTTCATCCGGCCCCCTGTCACCTGCACGTGAGCGAGCAGGAGCTGCTTGATCCCTTGCCGCGAATCGCCAACCGTATTGCGGATCACCATTTCCGGATCTTCCCCGGTCCAGGACCAGGGGATAGCGACGATGTCCAGACTGCCGCAATCCACAACGCCGGGCTTCCGGTCGATATTGACCAGAGGCATCCCGTCAAAGACGTGCAGGGCATCGGCACTGCCCGCGCCGCTCATGTCGTGATTTCCGGGGATCATCAAGACTTCGATCCCGTGTTTCGTGAGTTCGGCCACGGCCCGGATTCCGACCTCTGCTACCGCGCCGGTGCTCGCGTAGTTGTCACCGATAGAGGGACGGTCGAACACATCGCCGGCCACGCATACCATCCGGACCTCGCGCTCGACGCATCCCATCACTAGGGCGGCGAGTTGTTCACGCGCGGCGTCCAGGTCTTTCCCCCGAAGATGCCAGTCGGCTGTAATCGCGATTCTCATTAGTTTCTTCCTCTCTCGCCCTTGCGCAGGGCGGTCAGTTTGCTGCCACGCCTTCGGCCTCGAGGTCCATCTCGGGTATGAGTGGGAACTTGACCTTGGGATTGGCCAGGAGATCCCGGCAGATCTGGCGGAGTAGGTCGCGACGGGCACGATCTTTCACTCCCGGCTGGCCATCGAAAAACCAGTCGATGTTTTCGATGGGTTTGCGGATCGTCTTGCCGGTTTTCTGGCCGACGTACTCGTACCCCGCGTAGTCGCCCAAGTGATCGGCGGCGAATGCGCTCAGGCTGTCGGCCAGGGTCTCGTCGCTGTACCCGTCCAGTGGGTCTGCCGGATCCTGTTCGGCCTCGGGTTCGGTCTCTGCTTCCTCTGAAAATGGCTCGTCGGTCGAGAACTCCGCGGCGGCGATTTCATCTTCCGGGCTCTCTACCTGCTCGGGCTCGACGGTGAAGCCCGTGTGCTCCGATACGGCCTCTTCAAACGGGGAAGTTTCAGGAGCCTCTTCCGGCGCGGGCAACGCGAGAACGCGCCGGTCTTCGAGGTACATCTGTCGGAGACTCGCCTCCCGTTCCCGGATGTCGGCTTCGGAGATCTGGAACATGATTTGCATGACCGGAGCCACCCCGCCCTCATAGCGTTTCTTCTGGAGGTTGCAGTTGAGAGTCCCGGTCAGCCCGTGGAGTTTGCCGTTGCACCGATCGGCGGCGGCGTCCAGATCGGCGAGTATCCGCATGGGGTTGTATTCGCTGGAGGTGTCGAACCGATAGCGGGCCTGCCAGCCCAAAGCCTTGCTGAGGGGTTGCGGCCGATTGTCCGCGTCCGCAGAGAACAGGCAGAGGATCAAGCGGCTGTGCGCTTTGCATTCTTTGCCCACGCTTTGCTTGCAGAATTCCTTGGCCTCGGTGTCTTCCCGCCCGACGGGGACGCAATCGATCTTCGCGCGGGTGCGGTCATCCTGCCTGCGCTGGGCAACCACTCCGTCGCCGAAGCAGAACAACCCGGCCTTGTTCCAACATTCGTAGGACTCCCCGAACGTGCCGGGGTATTCCCATGTCCCACCGGGCGCGCGGATGGCGTCATGGACCAGGACAAAGTTCAGCTCGGTCGGGAGCAGGCCCGGGGCCGCTTTGAGTTGGCCTGCCTTGGCCTGGGCGATTTGCTGCTCCCCTACTCCGAGGGTTTGCATCGCATCGAGATCGATCTGGAGATTGTTGTCCTGCCCGAGGCTATCCCTGCACAGGAGAAAGCCCCGGAGTTTACCGGGCACCGGGCGGGCGTCCCCCGGCTTGCGCATGTCGAATCCGATCTTGATGACGTGCGTAGCACTGCTCGCGTGGAGGCTGTCCGATGTCCTGCCGTGTTTGCGTTTCTGGATTCGTTTCATCTTGCTGCTCCTTGCTGTCTAAGAGTGTTTGCTGCTATCGGCAAAGGCCGACGCGGTTCTTGATCCATTGCCAGAGGGATGCGGTCCGGTGTGCGAGGAAACGAGGGCGGATGTGCGCCGCGCGGAAAGCGGGGTAGGTATTCGCTGCCCGGTGGGGCTTTGCAGAAATGAGTATGTTCAGATTCTGGAACGCCACGGTTGTATCGGTCATCTCGGGCGCGTCGAAATCCGGGCCGTCGTGCAAGCGCGTGACAGTCGTTTCCAGTTGTCGCGCCCACTCGAAGACGGTGTTCTGCCGGCATTCGACGTTGCCGCTCTCCAAGCGTCGGACGGTGTCCAGGCTGACACGCATGTTGTTCGCCAGTTGCTTCTTGCTCCAGCCCTTCAGCAACCGCTTGTTCTCTCCCTGCTGGGCCATGTACTTGGTGACTCTGAAATGCTGGATAAAGGTTCCCATGTTCGCCTCCCTTTCAACGGGTATGGTCGCGTCTGCGTTTTTTGCTTGACGGGGTGAAGGTGTGAGTGGTAGGAGTGTCGTTGTCGGCAACACTGTAGTCTCGATTCCGCCCCTTGGAGTTTGCACCTCCAGGGGGCTAAGTTTTTCAGTCGTCCCGATAGGGCTTGCTATGCTCCGCGCTGTGCGCCTGTTCTCCGTCGCCGCGCGGATAGAACTCTGTCGTCCCTCCAAGAAAATACAGCGGGACATCTGTCAGTGGGCCTTGGCGATGTTTTTCAACAAGCAGATCCACCGTCCCCTTCACGTTCCCGTCTGGCTTCGTCAGCCGGTGGAGGAACATGACTACATCGGCGTGCTGCTCGATCTCCCCGGAATCCCGAAGGTCGCTGAGTTTCGGCCGCTGGTTCAAAATCTTTGTCGCCCGCTTCTCCACGTCGCGGCTCAATTGCGCCAAGAGCAGGATCGGGATGTTCAGATCTCGGGCCAACTTCTTCAGCCGCCACGTGATATGGCCGATCTCAAGGTTCCGGTTCATGGACCGGTCTTTGTTTCGCAGATTCAGGAGTTGAAGAAAATCCACGACGAGCAGGTCCAGGCCATACTTCTGCTGGATGATGCTGGCCTGCGTTTCGATATCTACGGGGTCCAGTCCGCATTCGTCGTTGATGTAGAGTTTCCAGGTATTTTGTACTAGCCCGAGAAAATCCCGAACCTTCAACATCGCCTGCTCGCCGGCCCGATGTTCCCGGAGTAGTTTCAGGCTAGTCCCCGTGTGCATGGCGGCCATCCGAGCCATGAGCTGCTCTTTCGGCATTTCCATTTCCACGATCATCACGCTGTGGCCATCCATCACGGCGTGCCTTGCGAACTGGACGGCAAGGGCCGTCTTCCCGACCGATGGCCGCGCCGCGAGTACGTTCAGCGACCCGGGCTGAAATCCGTAGAGGCATCGGTCCAGACGATCCAGGCCAGACAGGACGCCCTGACATCCCTGCTCAGCCGAAAGCACCTCCCAGGTGTCCTGGGCCAACTCGCTCGGATCGGCGCAGCGGCTTTCGGTCTGCTGGTCGAGAATTCGCTGCATCTTGGACATGGCGGCTGGTAAAACATCGAGTGCGGATTTCCCGACGTAGCCAGCCTCAGACATTTCCTGGGACATCCGGATCATGTTCCGGGCCGCGAAGTGCTGTAGGACGATCTTCGCGTGGTGGTAGGTGTTGCGCGGGTGGATGACGTATTGCTCCAGTGAGGACACGTAGCCGATCCCGCCAACTCGGTCGAGGGATCCCGTATTCGCAAGTTCCTCGGCGATTGTGAGCGGGTCGACCCCACGCTGATTTTCGCAGAGGGTGCGGATGGCCCGGTAGATCTCCTGATTTCTTGGGTCGTAGAAATGCTCGTCCTGGAGCAAGGGCAAAATCTTTTCAGCGGTTTCGGTCAGGAAGAAGGCGCCGAGCACCGCGCATTCCGCGTCCAGGTTGTGGGGGGCTATGCGCATATCGACGTTCATGCTTGCATCGCCTCCTGCTTTTCTCGCCAGATGAGGTACGCCGCGTCAGCCTTCGCCGACTCTTCCGCCGACAGCACCGGCTCGGGTTCTTCCTCGCCAGGCCCCCGCCACTCGTCTTCGAGCAACGCCAGAAAATTGGGTTCGTCTGGGTTGAAAAAGTTCGCGGCCAACTGAACGCCGAATGCTTTGCCCTTGGTCGCCACGTCGTGCTCGACCTCTTCGGCTCGCCGGTCGATGGCCAGCCTCAACTGGTCGGCTGTGTAGCCTCTTCGGCTCAGGAGTTCGGTGATGTTTTTCTGCGCCTTTCCGGAGGTCACTGACCGGTCGCCGCGGCTGTCCGGCGAGGGCCGCGTAACCTGGGCCAGATACTCGACGGCAATCTCCTGGGCAACGTCGCAGAGACACGGCTCCGGCTTCCGTGAATTTGTTTCCCCCACACCCCCTTCAACAGAGTCCTTGTCTTTGTCCTTGTC
>JABMPG010000333.1 GCA_013203855.1 bacterium | reverse complement strand
TGCGTGTCGGTTTGGGACCACGAAACTCTCCTTCGCGGTCTGGGCCGCTGGTGAAATCGTCAGGGGAATCCTACCCGCAAACCGACCTCCGTTCTACCGAGTCCTGTGGGACGACAGTGACCGAGTTTCTCGAACTGCTTTGGGTGCTCGATGCAACCGTCGAAGGCTACCCCGAACAGGCGAAACTGCTCGAAGCCATCATTGAAGGCGATTGCTTCGAGGCGGAAGAGATTCCCGCCGTCCCCGCCGCAAACCCGGCGGAGACCTGTTCGACGGGATCGAGGAGCAATAAGGCCGGACAATGACCAACTCCGATTATACCCATGTCGCTTTCGCGGACGAATCGAACTGGAATCAGGGGCGGTTTCGCTCGATCTCGCTCGTTACCGCCGCCGTGGAGGACGCACGGGCGTTTCATCGGGAATTGGACACGCTGCGGCAGAGCCACGGCAGGACCGAGTACAAATGGAAAAAGACGAAGCGGGCTCACGGAATCGCGCTGGCGGATTTCTTCTTCGCGCGGCATGACCGGATGCAGGTGGACGTTCTCGTATGGGACATCAAGGACTCGCGGCACGGCGGGTTGCGCGGCCGCGACGACAAGGCCAACTTCACCCACATGTATTATCATCTGCTGCACAACGTGCTGAAGCGCCACGGGAACGATGGCACACGATGGCTCATCTGCCCGGATGTGCAAAAGGAAGTGGACTGGCTCACACTGGAGCAATGCCTGGGATGGAAGAGTTGGGCCGTCGAGAGAAACCTGTTCACCCAGTGCGGGGAATCGGGCGTGCGCGACTTCCACAACATCCACGAAATCCGTTGCGTCTGCTCGAAGGAGTATTTGATGGTGCAATTGGTCGATCTATTCGCGGGGCTGGCGGCATATTCCTATGCCGCCTTTGACAAGTACCAGCAATGGAAGATCGATCAGGACGCCACGCCTTCGCTCTTCGGCCCGTGTGACTGCGGCATCGAGAAGTTGACGCTCAGCAACAGCGACAATGAGCGCCTGCCCATCCTGCATCACGTCCGACAGGAATCGGGCAAACGCAGGCTCCAAGTCTCGCTTGATTCAAGCAACGGCCTTTGCACGAAGACCCCAATCAACCCGCTCAACTTCTGGCTCTACACTCCGCAACGCGCCAACGACAGAGCACCCCTGAAGTCGGCGCGCTGACCAGCTCCCATCACTGGTCGTAGACGCGCGGTATTACGGGGACACCATACTTATCTTTTGAGGTGGGGTGGCGGTTTGTGCGAGGGTGTTTCACTATGGCTCGACTCGCACGCGTGATCACTCGCGGTTTTCCCCATCATGTTACCCAGCGCGGCAACCGGCGGCAACCGACTTTTTTTCAGGACGACGATTACGGGGCGTATGTGGACTTTTTGCGGGAGCAGTGCGCGGCCTATGGCGTGGGGGTGGTGTCTGATGCCGGACCATGTCCATCTGATCGTGGCGCCATGTGACGAGGACGGGCTGGAGGTCACTCAACAGATTCCTATCCCTGTTCGTTATCATGAAGAGGTGGAGTTCGTTCGCTACTTCCGTTAACAGTTGAAATAACGTCCACCACAACTGACAATGGATGGAGAGGGTATGGGAGCGATCTGGGGGAAAGCGATCCTGACCTGCGCGTCCATTCTATGAGAGATTTATTGATGCCGTCTGAAGAGAGAACTCTCCGGGTCCTGTTCCTGAATCCGCCTCACCGCGAGGGCGGGGTGTGGATGAAGGAGGTGGGGCGCTGCGGGCGCAAGGCGATCGGGGGCGAGGTGTGGCCTCAGACTGGGTTGGCTTATCTCGGCGCTATGGTCGAGCGCGAGGGCGCGCCGTGCCGGATTATCGATGGTATGGCCGAGCCGATGAATGTTTCGCGGCTTGTCGAGACCTGCCGCGAATGGCGGCCCGATCTGATCGTCGCGAACAGCGCGACGCCGACGCTGCTCAACGATGCCTCGATTCTGGCCGACCTGGCTGAGGCGACCGGTGCGTGGTGCGGTTTCACCGGACCCCATATTTCGGCGCTGCCCGTGGAGACCCTTCGCGAGACGGGCATCGATTTCGGGCTGGTGAATGAGGCGGAAGAGTCGGTGGTCGATCTGTTTCTGACACTGCGGCGACTTGTCCGGGGGAACTCGGGCCGAATCGCGGCGGATCTGGTTCGCGAGGGGCTTGGCAAGGTGGAGGGGCTGGTCTGGAGGGCGCCTGGCGGTATCTCCCCCGCGTCGGTGACCGAATCCGCGAGGTTGCCTTTGCGCGAGCGTCTGGGGTATCCGCTTCCCAAGCCGATCGCCGACGACGCCTCCGACGAGGTTTTCCTCAATTCCGAGCGGCCGCTCGTGGCGGATCTTAACGATCTTCCTCTTCCCGCCCGGCATCTCCTGCCGAACCATGCGTATCGGATGCCCTTCTTTCAGAACCATCC
>JABMPG010000332.1 GCA_013203855.1 bacterium | reverse complement strand
GTACAGACTCCCCATACCCATCGACAACGCCGACGCCGCCAAAACCCCGCGCAGGCCGAACGGGATCACCAGCGCCACGTTCAGCAGCAGATTCCCGACAGCCGCCGCCAGGCCCGACCGCATTTGCAGCCCCGGCAAGTGCGCGCCCGCCCCCACCTCCATGCTGGCTGCCATCGCGGTATTGAGATAGAAGGCGAGGCACAGGAATCCCAGCGCCCATGCCGCCTCGTCGATCCGCTCCCCCCCCCAGATCGCGATCACACACGGCGCCATGGCCGCCACGAAAAGAAAGCAGGGCGAGCTCAGAATCAGAAACCACCGCGACGTCAACCGGTTGACCTCCCGCATTTTCTCGATCCCCGCGCTGGCCCCCATCCGGCTCGTCACGGGAAGAAGGGCCGAGACGAGAAGCCGCACGAAGTCGCGCAGCACGATCGCGACAGAGGAGCCCAACTGGTATAGCCCCGCCGTGCCGAAACCTACGAATTGCGCCACGAAAATCTTGTCCACGTGCAGGATCACCGTGTCCGCGCCGATGGCGACTTTCATCCTCCACCCGAATCCAAAAAGATAGCGGAGCAGACGCCCGCGCGATTCCGGCGCCTGACCCTCGGGAAAGTCGCGCAGGAGCGAAACCGCGGCGACCTGAAACAGCAAGCCCTGAAAGAGCGCGGAAAGCACAAAAACCAAGCCCAGACCCGTGATGCCCCAATCCTCCCAGATCACCAGCCCCAGCGCGCTATAGTGAACCAGCGTGCCCGCCATCGTCAGACCGTTTGACAAACTCATGCGTTGCGCTGCCAGCAGAACATGATTGAAAACCGACCCGGCCTGCGAAATCGACGAATGCGTCAGAAAACACAAGAACAGAAAAGCCGCCGGCCCCCGAAGATCCGGCTCCACCGCGGCCAGCCTCAGAACCACGCCCATTCCCAGCCAGCTCAGCGCCACCACCGCAGTCCCGGCCGCAATGTACAGCCAGAAAACCGTCCACAGAAGCCGCTTCAAATCACCGGAACGATCCGCGGCGAAGAACTCCGAAAAAACCTTGATCGTCCCGAACCGCAGCCCCGGATCAAATAAAGAGAACAGAAACATCACCGTCAGCCCCAGACTGTACAGAGCCCAGCGCATCTCCCCCAAATATCGAAAAAGGAGCGGAATGATCACCAGGGCCAGCAGCTTCACCCAGAAACGTCCCGCCACATTGGCGGCCGTGTTCAGAAAGAACAGTCGGCGTTGGGAAGAAAGCATATGAAGGGGGCCAGTAGACAGCAGAATAGCCTATAGTGCGTAGACAGCAGTCACGATCTCAGATCCCAACCTCCAACTCACAACTCCAAACTTCCCCTTCTGACGACTTCTTTCAATGTCATCGCATCTCGCAGAAACTTGTCCGGATCATCCTTCTCTACGAACTCGAGGAAGGCATAGTGGTCCCGCCCCGACCGCGCGGCCGTCTTGATATAGTCAATCCACTCCACGTTCCCCTCCGAAAGCGGACGCCGCACAGTAGATCCCTCCTCCCGTCGCCAATGAAAAACATGCAGGTTTTCCAGCCAGAGCAGGACCGTCTCCAATCCTTCCTTCCGATAGACCTCCGACTTTCCCACCGTCGGCTGCCAATAGGTGCGCGCGCTGGGATGATCGACCTCTCGCAGCAGCCGCGAGGCCGCCTCATTGGTATCAGTTAGGCTGTTCCCGTGAAACTCGAAAGCGACGACCCGCCCCTCCCCCGCGGCCAGATCCGCGATCCGCCGAGTCTCATCCACCACATGTTCCCAGTACTCATCCGTCGCGTCAGCCGAACCATGAGTCCCCGCCCACACCCGGATCGCCGAAGCGCCTAGCGCCACAGCCGTCTCGAGAACCCGATCAAAGGGAATCCGATCGATCTCGCTCTGAACCAAGCGGTAATAGGAGCCGTAAGAGGGGGTCCTGATCCCCGCACGGGCGCACAGATCGCGCGCCCGAACCGCCGCGTCGAGATCGCCATGAGGCACGTGCACATCCCCGCCCCATTCGATGGCATCCAGGCCCGCGTGCGCCACTAGTTCGACGATGTCCTCCACCGAAAGTTTGCGAAAAGTGATCGAGCACAAACCAGTGCGAATCATGATCCTTCCTAAGCCATCGTCTCGAAGACCTGTCGAGTCACCTGCCATTTGAGAGGCTCTCCCACAAGGTAACGTCTCAGTTCGTCCAGCATATAACGCCCATGCCGGCCCACTTCATTACCCATCGAACCGGCGATGTGCGGCGTGAGAACGACGTTTTCCATTTCCCACAAAGGCGAATCGGCCGACGGAGGCTCCGGCCACGTCACGTCCAGAACCGCAAACAGGTCCGGGCGCTGCTGGAGAACCCGTACCATCTCGTTCTCGCGCACGATAGCCCCTCGGGCGCTGTTGATGAACGATGCGTTCGGCTTCATCGCCTCGAAGTGCTCCGCGCCAAGCATTCCCCGAGTGCCGTCCAGCAAAGGAACGTGCAACGACACCACGTCCGATCGCTTGAAGATCTCGTCCAATGAAACCAGACCGAGCCCCAGCCGTTCGGCATCTTCGGGACGGGCGTAAGGATCGTAGGCGATCACCTGCATGTCGAACGGGCGCAATTTCTCCGCCACCAGCCGCCCGATCATCCCCAACCCGATCAGCCCCACCACACTCCCGTAGGCCCCCGGAACATCCTTGGAACGCTCGGCTCGATGCTCCGGCCGATAGCTCCGCATCGCGCGATACCCCCATTTCAGACAGAACAGAATCTGCGAAACCGTGTACTCGGCGACCGGCACGGCGTTCGCCCCCCACGCGCTGCAGATCACGATATCACGCTCCCAGAAAGCGTCCGTGAGCATTCCCCGAACGGAACCCGCTCCGTAGAACACCGCCTCCAGGTTCGGCGCCGCCTTCAGAAAAGCCTCGTCCAGCACCGGCGGTCCCCAGCCCGAGAGAATAATCTGAGTCTCCGGCAGGAGCTCCGGCGCCGCCTCGAGCACCTTCGCGCCCTGGGGCGGACCGACAAGACTGACAAGTTCCTCGATCCCGGCCCGTACCTCAGGCGGATAGATCGCTTCGAAACTGTTGGTGGCATAAAGGGCTCTCTTCATTCCACTCTCCTTTCCCATGCAACTCTCGCTGGACCCGGCAAGCCTTCTGCGCTATCCTTCGCGCAGAATACGCAATGCCTACAAAGCCTGCAAGTCTTTCAAAGGTATACTGCGCGAAGGAGCCACAGATGAAAAAGGGACTGATCCCAATCCTGACAGCAAGCCTCATCGCCATCCTCACCGTGCCAGGCTTTTGCCAGAATGACCAACTCACCACCAAATCCCAGGAACAGATCGACTGGGAATCCAAAGTCTCAAAACGATTCCTCAGGATGGACGCCTTCCGCTTTGTCTCGGACGAACCCGGCCTCCCCCGCGTCCTCATCATCGGAGACTCCATCTCCATCGGCTACACCGACCCCCTGCGGAAACGCCTGGCAGGAAAAGCCAACGTTCACCGAATCCCCGCCAACGGCAGCCACACGGGAACCGGCCTGGAGAAACTCGACGAATGGCTCGGCGAAAAGCCCTGGGACCTCATCGCCTTCAACTGGGGCCTTCATGAAGTGACCCACATGGTGGACGGAAAAGCCAATCCCTCAGGCGAGCGCCGAAACTCCCACGAAGTCTACGAGAAAAACCTCGAAGAAATCGTCAAGCGTCTCAAGCAAACCAGAGCGAAGCTGATCTGGATCTCCACAACCTTCGTTCCCGAAGGCTCCAAAGCCCGCGTTCACCGCGAAGAAATCCCCTACAACGAAATCGCCGCCCGCATCATGAAACGACACCAGATCCCCACCATCGACCTTCACTCCCCCACCACCGCCCACGCCGAAGAATGGCAGCTGCCCCAGAACGTCCACTTCAAACCCGAAGGCTCGGAAGCCCTCGGCGAAATAGTGGCAAAAGGAATCGAAAAGGCGCTGAGAGAACAAGAGCCGGCCAGCCAGGCGGAACTGACCACGCCCTGAAATCGAAATCTACCGAGGACAGATCTTCTCAAAGGAGCCACAAAATGGGTATCTCGCTGGGTATCGTCGGCTTGGGCAGTTTCGGCAAAGCCTTTGCGGCCCTGTTCCGCAGTCATCCCCTCGTGGACCGCATCGCCCTCTGCGACTTGGAGCCCGATCGCGCAAAAGAGGTGGCCACCCGGCCCGGCTGGGACCGGAAGTTCCGAACGCAAGACTATTACAGGGACTACGAGGATCTGCTGAAGAGCGACGTCGACGCCGTTGCCATCTTCACCCAGCCCTGGCTTCACGCGCCTCAGGCTGTCCATGCTCTCGAAACCGGGAAGCACGTCTACAGTGCCGTGCCCGTTCTCTGGACGCCGGACGGAGATGAAATTCTGGAATGGTGCGGACGTCTGACCGACGCCTCCCGCCAGACCGGCATGCTCTACATGCTCGGCGAAACCACCTTCTACCGAGCCGAAACCATGTTCTGTCGGCGCAAGGCCCAAGAGAGAGCCTTCGGCGAGTTCGTCTATGCGGAAGGTGAATACATCCATGACCTGGATGACACCGGATGTAGCCTGCGCGACGTCCAGAAATCCCGAACCACCGGGCAGGCCGGGCTGAGATGGCTGGAGATGAAGGAAACATACCGCCGCAACGGCATCCTTGACGGCCCCATGCACTATCCCACCCATTCCGTATCCGGCCCTATCTCGGTGATGCGCACCCGCGCCGAAACCGTCACCGCTCACGGCTACCGCAATCGTAACAACGACCCCTACTTCGCAGACCACGCCTTCAGCAATGAAACGGCCTTCTTCCGGCTCCGCAACGGCGCAAGCCTTCGGGTGCTAGAATTCCGCGAAGTTGCGGGCAGTTTTCACTCATCCGAAACATTCCGTATCGCGGGAACCCGGGGCATGTATGCCGAGGGAGAATGGAAGGACAATCAGCGCACCGAACCCTTCAGTGCCCGAACCGTCGAGATCTCCCGCCCCACCGTCGAGGAGATGCGCGACCCTCTCCCCCCGGAAGTCGCGCTCGCCTTCCATCGAATCAAACATCCCGACACCACCGAGCCGGCCGATTTCACTTCCGAAGGACATGGCGGATCTCACCCCTACCTCGTTCACGAATTCATCGACGCCGTCTCCAACAACCGTCTCCCCGCCATCCATGCTTGGGAAGCCGCCCACTATACGGCGATGGGCGTCACCGCCCACAAGTCCGCTCTGCGCCACGGAGAAAGCCTGAGCATTCCAGATTTCGGAGAGCCACCCGCGGAGTGAACCCGCCCAATTTGATCCCAGAGGAAGAACATTGACATCGGAGGCCCTCAGCCAACTCACTGAGATCCGGCGGCGGCGCCCCCACGGCCCTCGCCGCATCTGGGAAACGCTCGACGAAAACATCTATCGCGAGCGCCTCCGCGGTGCGTTCCTGGCCCGGATGGCGGGCTGCATTCTCGGCGCGCCCGTCGAGATGTGGTCCATCGAAAAGATGCAGGCCCTGGCCGAGGAAAACGGAGACGCTTTTCCCCCTGTCGATTACTGGAAAACCGTTCCTGACCCTGACACACTGCGCTATGAGATGAGTCCCCGCCGCGCCTTCACCCGCACACACATGGACAGCGTCCCCGTCGATGACGACATCGCCTACACCCTCCTCGGCCTTCTCATCATCGAAGAATATGGCCACTGCTTCAGCATCGAGGACGTGGGCCTGGCCTGGCTGAAATATCTGCCCTCCGCCTGCACCGCCGAAAAAGTCGCTCTCGGAAACCTTAAGGCGGGCATCCCCGCCCGGGAAGCCGCCGAAAAGGAAAATCCTTATCAGGACTGGATCGGCGCGGCCATCCGGGCCGACCCATGGGGCTACATCGCGCCGGGCTGTCCCGAACAGGCCGCCGAATGGGCCTGGCGGGACGGCTACCTGAGCCACCGCGGCGAAGGTCTCTACGGCGAAATGTTCTGGGCCGCCGCCATCTCGGCCGCCTTTGCCGTGGATGATCCCATCGAAGCCCTCCGAATCGGCCTGACCGAAATCCCCGAACACTGCGAGATGACCCACGCCGTGAACTGGGCGCTTGAAAAGGCGCCAACCGTCCGCGACTACCAAGATGCCCGCGCCGCTGTTGACGAAAACTTCCCCGAGATGAACCATGTGCATGTCATCAACAACGCCTCCCTCACCGTTTTCGGACTGACCATCGGAGGCGCCGACGTGACTCGGGTAATATCACAGACAGTCGCCATGGGGCTGGACAACGACTGCACCGCCGCCACCGCCGGAAGCATCGCCGGGGCCATCGCCGGCGCCCGGAACGTCCCCGACCACTGGACCCGGCCTTTCGGCGACCGCGTGCTCTCCTATCTCAACGGCGAGCCCGCATTCTCCATCGACGGCCTCATAGACCGCTTCGCTACCCAAGCCCGCCTTCTCTTCCAAGAAGGCCCGCACAAACGCGAAATGTTTTCCTGAAGGACTTGTAAACGAAAGCAGCCGGCAGAAGAGTGCCGATTCCCGCCCGGCTACTCCCTGCTGGCTATAGACTCATGGCTGCTTGCTTCCCACTTTCTCCCTACAGATCCACCAGATACGGCCGGATCCGGTCCGCCCAAGCCTTATAGACCTCCGGCTGGATATGAAGAAGATCCTCCCGGTACAGATCCGGCCGGGGACGCCCGTCTTCCCCCAGGAGAATATCCGTGATGTCGATAAACTCGCAGCGCGAATCCTGCTCGCAATACTGCCGCGCCATCGCGTTAGCCTGACGCACCTTGTCCCACACCGGCCATCTGGCCGGGCTGGGCTTGATGGATACATAAAAGACGTGGGCCTGGGGAAGTTCTCGATGAGCTCGCTGCGCGAACAGCCGGAAACCCTCGAAAGCCCGCTCCGGACTGTCCGCCGGGGTCGCCAGATCGTTATCGCCCGCGTAATAAACGATCCCCTTGGGCCGATAGGGCAGAACCAGTCGGTCCATGAAGTGGAGCACTTCCCACGTTTTCGATCCGCCGAAAGCCCGGTTGAACACCGGAAGGGGGGCCATGTGCTCCTTCAGGTCCTGCCATTCCCGGATGGTCGAACTGCCGATGAAAAGAATCCCTTTTTTCGGAGGAGGATCATTCTGGTCCAACTCCTCGTAGGGCGCCAGTTCTTCCTGAAAAGGCACTTGCTCGATAGG
>JABMPG010000038.1 GCA_013203855.1 bacterium | reverse complement strand
TCGCCCACCCCCCCGACCAAAGCGGGTATGAAGGTCCTCATAGCCCGGCGGAGGCGTGAACTCCTGACCCGCCTGCCAGTCCTTCCCCAAGCGGTCATACTTCTTGCGCTTCTCCGAATCGCGCAGGACCTCGTAAGCCTCGTTAATCTCCTTGAACTTCTGCTCGGCTTTCGGGGTCTTGTTCACGTCGGGATGGTACTTCCGCGCCAGATTGCGGTAGGCCTTGCGGATATCGTCATTGGTGGCGTTGCGATCCACGCCCAGCGTCACGTAGTAATCATGAAATTTCACGGCCATCTTGTCAGCGCCTCCGGACGCCAAGCCCGGCTCAAGCCGGCTCTCAGATGTTTGCCTGTTCTTTCTCCCCCCGGCTACAACCTGGTGCAAAGGGGGAGCGTGCCAAAGCACGCTGATGAACGAAAGGCCTGAACTCTGAGCTTAAGACTCCGAACTTCAACGCCGTTGTCAGTCCTGCTGATGCGAAACGACCACCTTGGCCGGGCGCAGGATCGTGCCATCTTCGAAGACATAGCCCGGCTGGATCACCTCGATGATCGTGCCCTCGGGCTTGTCGGGCGTCTTCATCCGAGCCACCGCTTCGTGAAAATTCGGGTCGAACAGCTCGCCCAGAACCTGCGTCGGCTGAGCCCCGAACTGCTTCAAGACATCCAGCGTCATCTTCAAGACCGCCTCGGTCCCCTCGATCCACTCATTGCGTTCTCCCTGGTGGGCATTCAGGGCACGATCCAGGCTGTCCACCACATTGAGGAAAGCCGCGAGAATCGCACGACGCTCGTTGAAGCGCGCCGCCTCGATCTGGACGGTCATCCGCTTGCGTAGATTATCCCGGTCGGCCAGGGCGCGCAGCCAGTTCTCGCGCAGAACGCCCGCCTCCTCCCCGCTGATCGTGTCGCCCCTCTCCGCCCCGGCCTGGTCATCCTCTTCCCGGGGAGCGGGGTTCTCATCTCGTCCATCTCGATCCGTCATGATCAATCCATCCTCCTCTGGTCTCCTGGCCGCTGGCCAGTGGCTGCCGGACACAACGCAAGCCGCGTACCATCACCGCCGACCATCTATCCAGATCAGAATCCCGCAAACACGCCCTTTGTAGCGCATTTGCGCAGGTCAGGAAAAGCAAGCAGGTAGAGAAAGCGATCGTGTCGTTTTGACACAACAGCCGCCTGGATGGGTCAAACCGTTCCGCGTTCCCGGTCCAGAATCTCCCAGACCTTCTGAACGTAAAACCGGTAGTTCTCGAGCGAAGTGCCGTTCGGAATGCGGTGGTCCAGGCTCAGAACGCAGCCGCCCGTTCGGATCATGGGAGGGATCTTGTACTCGAGCTCCGCCACGATCTCATCCTTCGAGCGACGGATGACGTGCTTGTCGATGCCACCCTCGAAGGCCACCCGAGTGCCGTACTTCTCGCGAAGCTCCACGATATCCATCCCGGCCGCCGGCTCGCAGGGATGAATCAGATTCAGACCCGATTCGAGAAAGGCGTCGAGGATGGGCCGCATGTCGCCATCCGAATCCTGGTTGAAAATCCGCGCACCCCGCTCCCGCACGAAGTCCCACACCTTGCGATAGTAGGGGTTGATGAACTCGCGAACCAGCGCTGGACCGACCAAGGGGCCGCTCTTGCCCGCCATGTCCTCATGCACGTTAAGCTGGTCGATCTGCACAAGGTTGCACACCCGCTCCAGAACCTGGCACGTCGTATCGGCGATCGTGTTCAGCATGTCGCTGATCATCTCGGGCTCCAGCACGAAAGCGAGACAGCAATTCTCCTCGCCCATCAGTTGCCGCGGCTCGTCAAAACCG
Organism: bacterium; assembly: GCA_013203855.1. GTDB lineage: Bacteria > Sumerlaeota > Sumerlaeia > UBA8349 > UBA8349 > JABMPG01. The sequence goes on along the minus strand of JABMPG010000038.1, from coordinate 2,850 downwards.
CCGGGAATGCCGACGGTGACTACGCGGCCCTCGGCCAGATGCTTCCGGGCCACCTCCTCCCAGTCCTTGCCGAAGCGCGTCTCGGAGAACTCGTAATGGGACTTGATCTTCAGCCAGTCGTCCATCGTTTCGACAGGATAGTCCAAGGGCAGGGCCAGGGTGGCGTACCCCTTGCACAGCTTCATCCGCCGGCCCCGGGAGTCGCGATAGATCACGTGCTCTTTTGTTTCCTCGATCAACTGCTCTCTGTCCCCACCGATCCACCCCAGGCTGACCGGCACGCGGCCGGCCATCTGACGCCGGTAACGAAAGGCGGACAGATCGAGTTCCTCCGGCGTAGCGCCCTGGGCAGCCCATTCTTCCTTGAGGCCGATAATCGGTCCGAACAGCTCCGTGAACAGGGGCCCCTCGTTCCTCTCGAAGGTCATATAATCCAGATATTCCTCGCGGCGGACCTCCATCGTATGTTTCACCGCGAGCTGGGCGTGTATCGCGCTGCTACTCCATTCGGGAGTCATGGCCACTCCTCTGTTCTGGGTCTACAGCGAGCAGCCTGCGTTGGACGTTTTCGTCCAACTGCTACCCGCAAGCCGTGCATTGAAAACGGTCAGACTCTTATTCGTATCCCATCGCCTTCAGATTCCGATAGCTGATTGCCAGGGACTCGAAGGGATCGCGGCCGTAGCACTGGTCCTGTTCGACCAGGGCGTATTCCACGTCGACTTCCTCGGCAGCGTCCAAAATAGTCTTGAAGTTCATGTTGCCCTCACCGATCTCGGCAAAGCGCTGTTCACGGCCGGCAGACATCGTCATGTCCTTGAGGTGGAGCAGAGGCTGACGTTTGCCCAACATGCGCACCCATTGCGCTGGGTCGCCGCCGCCAGCCTGGATCCAGTAAACGTCGATCTCGGCCTTGAGATGCTTCGGGTCAGTCTGGGCGTAGAGGGCCTCGAGCCAAGTCGGCTCGCCGATACGGATGAGTTCATGGTTGTGGTTGTGATAGGAGAAATCCATGCTGGCGGCGGCCAGTTTCTCGAGGACGGGTGGCATTTCGTCGATGAACTTTTTCAGACCTTCGGCACCCTCGTAGCCCTTGAACAGGCCGCCGATGGCCGGGTGCTTGCAGTTCCACATCTGATGCACTTCCACCATCTCGTCCGTTTTGTCCACAAACTCATTCCAGCCCATATGCGTGGCGCAGCACTTCACGCCAGTCTTCTCAAACAGCTTGGCCACGTCCTTCGGATCCACGGGCCCGAAGCCCGAAACCTGGATGTGCTCATAGCCGATCTCCCGAACCTTCTCGAGCGTTTTTTCGATGTCGTCGATTGTCTTGCAGAACTCACGAACCGTGTAAAGCTGGGCTCCCAAAGCTGGCTTTGCCATTTCCCCTGATCTCCTTTTCTCACATGCTACAGTCTGGACCATCGCGTCTCATCCAAGCACCCCCTTTCAGGAACATCAAGAGGAAAGGGACAGAAAACCACGATGAAATCGGTTGTTCCCGATACTGTCTTCAATCTTTCAATACTCAGGGGTGGAACCGAAAGGCAAAGTGTGGCACCGGCACCCCCGCCGGTCATTCCCTAAACTCTAGCCTCGACACTCCCTCTGCTCCCCGGTATATTTCTCCTTTAACGGTCGGTGCCGGGAAAGGCCTGCTCGCCTCTCCCTGCCGGCCCCGAATCGATCAAGGAAAACGCCATGGCTCCCGAGCAACGACAGATTCGCGTCATCGTCTGCACCGATCGGCACCGCATCGAGGGTGAACTGACGCTCTACAAGGGCGAACACGTCCCCGACAAGATGAACACCGAAGGCCGTCAGTACGAGTCCCTCGTCGACGTCAAGATCTTCTCCGCCGACGGAAATCTCCTCTACGAGACGCCCTGGCTCGCCCTGAACAAGCGCCACATCGTCTGGATGGCCCCCCTCTAGGCACAGGTTCTCATGATAGAATACCTCCGCGGAAAAGTTCTTGAGCTCGACGACGACCATCTGGTTCTGGACGTCAACGGCGTCGGTTATGGCATCGATGTGCCCCAGACCACGCGCGACCGCCTTCCCGCCGTCGGCGAAGAAGCCGCCCTGCATGTCTCCCTCGTCGTCCGCGAAGACTGCCTGCACCTATACGGTTTCGCCGCCCCCGAAGAAAGGGCCGTCTTCGAAATCTTCCTCAACGTCTCCGGCATCGGCCCCCGAACCGCCTTGGACGTCCTCTCCACTATCTCCATCTCCGAGTTCGTCTCCGCGATCCAGTTCGGCAACGTCCAGATTCTCACCCGGGTGCCGGGAATCGGGCGCAAGAAGGCCGAACGCCTCATCGTCGAACTCAAGGACCGGATCAAGCAGTTTCCCGTTTCGGTCACGTCCACCGTCGTATCCGAAGCGCAGCCGGCCCGCCGCGAGTCTGCTTCACGCGAGCCGGACGTCTATGAGGATGCCCTCGCCGCCATGCAAGCCCTCGGCTACAGTCAGCCCATCGCCGCCCGATGCGTCACTGCCGCCCTCCGACAGGCCGACCCGGAGAACGTCAATGTCGGAGAGATCGTCCGGTTGGCCCTCCAGGTGGCGCGATGAACGGTTCTAGACATGCACAGCCGAGCGCGACTGTGCCACAGACATCCCCAAACGATCCGTGTCGAAAGGCGCATCATGGCTGAAAAACCCCTTCCTTTCTCCTCCAGAAAGATCAGGGAGATCGTCGCACACGCCCCGACCCCCTTCCACATCTACGACGAGGAGGGCATCCGTGAGACGGCCCGCGGCCTCATCAAAGCCTTCGACTGGGCGCCCGGCTTCAAGGAGTATTTCGCCGTCAAGGCCGCCCCGAATCCCTATCTACTGAAG
>JABMPG010000331.1 GCA_013203855.1 bacterium | reverse complement strand
TCACGAACCTTCGCCATGAGGAGTGTCTCCGGAGGGCGTTGGCGGCCTTGTCTCAAGGGGCGGCGAGTCATCGGGAGGGGGCGGCGGGGGAGTTAGTGATGGTGGATCTTTACGAGTCGCTGGAGGCCTTGGGTGAGATCGTGGGGCTCTCCGTAAGCGACGAGATTCTCTCGCGGATTTTTTCCCGTTTCTGCATCGGGAAGTAGGAATGATTGTCTTTTGGTACCTTTGGGCAGTGTTTCTCATCCCGATAGGGGTCAAATGAGACCCAGGGCCTATTGAACGCGCGCGGCTTTCTCCCGAAAGGAATAACAGGAGCGGGTATTTCGCTCCGGAAGGAGCAGCGCCATCAACAGCGTCGTGATTGAGAGAGACCCTCTTTCCCGGGAGATCGGATGCGATCTGTACCGGGTGGTTCCGAGCGGTTCGCCGGATACATCTCAGACGAATCGGGACCGGCGCCGGCGGTATCTGTTTGCCGCGGGGCTTCATCCGCGAGGACGTCTGGATCGGTGGCTGGACGCGTCTTTGGACCGAGGGGGCTTCTTGGCCGACCGGCGTCGAAGCGGGACGAGTTTTGCCGCGCGGGGCGGGGCGATCCGGGCGGGCATTCCGGGTCGTTCTCGAGGGCAGGATGAGGATCTGCTCCCTTCCCGGTCGGATCCGGTGGAGGAGACGCGGGGAGAGGTGCTTATCGTGACGGAGCGGGTGGAGATGGTTCTGCCGCTTCGGCACGGGCTGTTGGCGCACCGGTACGATCTAGTGTGGATCAGCAATTTCTGGCTGGCGATGAGCTATCTCCATTCCAGCCGTTTCGTTTCACTGATATTCGATATGGACGTGGAGAGTGTGGAGGAACGTTTCGTGATGTATTTTCTTGAGGAATACGAGAAGATTTCGTCGGGAAGAAAGATTTTTCTGTCAAGTGGAACGACCTCGGTGGCGATCCAGCGTCAACTGCAGGAGAAGGGCCATCTGGTGCTGGACCGTCATGCGCCGCCGGAGGATCTGGTGCGTCGCGTGGCCCAGGGCTCCGGCGTATCGGGTTGAGGGCAAAACATCTGGCCAGGGGGCGTCAGACGAGGGCCTCGGAGCGACTTGCTCCGGGGCCTTTTCCATCAGAAACAATTGGAGTTTTTCGGGCCAAAAAACCCGCCACAATTTGCTTGCGCGGCCCTGGAGGCCCTGATAGGGTGTCCTGCAGGTGGGACGGAACATGCGTTTTCGGAACGGCCGTCCCGTTCCTGGGAAATCCTGTTTCTCAAACTGCCGATCCAAGGAGAACCGAGGCGATGCGAAGACTCTCTCACCGATCCAGGTCGCTGGCTTTCTGTCTGATCCTGGTTGGTCTGGTTTTCTGTGCCACTTCCGGTGTGGTCCAGGCGCAGATGGAGACCGCGACGACTCTTAAGGACGTGGGGGTACGCTCCTACACCTATGATGAGTCAACGATTGTTCCGACGGTAATCCCAGGACCGGTGGTCGATGCCTCCCGCGTTCTGTCCAAGCACCGCGCTCGGACGGGTTCGCCTTTGCGGGACCTGTGGGTTTTCCCGAAGATGACCCGCAAACTGTGGCGGGGCGCGCACAATGTTCTGTTCGGGTGGGTCGAGCTTCCCAAGAACATTATCGTCGACACGATCCAGACCGATCCTTTTACGGGGTTGATCACGGGTGTGGCGGTGGGGACGATGCGGACGATCGAGCGCACGGGCATTGGCGCGATCGAGATCGTGACTTTCTGGCACGAATGGCCGGAGAATTATTCGCCAGCGGTGAAACCGGAGTGGGTGTTGGAGGATTTTGCCGAATGAAGGGGCGAGCCGCGCGTAGGTTCGTTTTTCTATCATTTTGACTGCTCAAACTAGATGTGATAAGAGGAGGAAAGACCTGATGAGAAAGCAGATCGGGATTCTGGCGGTGACCCTGGCCCTGATCCTTGCGCTGGGAGCCTTGGCGGCCCCGGCCCAGGCCGATGATTTCTATCGCGAAAAGTCGGAAGTCGATTCGATGATGACGAAGCTGGGCCGCGGCGTGGCGAACGTGCTGACGGGATGGCTCGAGATTCCTCACCAGATCGGAACCTCTATTCGCGAGACCGATCCGGTCAGCGGGACTTTCATCGGGCTCTTCCGGGGCGCGGCTTGGACCGTGGCGCGCACGGCCACGGGTGTTTTCGAGGTCGTGACCTTCCCATTCCCTCTTCCCGAGAGCTATAAGCCGATCATTCAGCCGCCTTATATCGTCAAGGCCATGTGGGGCGAGCCAATGCCGATCATCAGCGACCGCAACAACAATGCGTGGGAAGGCATGGAAACCCCGGGCACGCCGCCGTATCGGTAGGCCGGAATTCGCTGTCGGGCGTTTATTCTGGGACGGTTTTCACGGCCGGATTCGCGGATGCGGATCCGGCCTTTGCTGTGAGAATATGAGACTCTCTCTTTTCCAACTCCTGTGTCTGACATGTTTTCTCTTCCTGTCGGGGAAGGGAGCGTCCCAGTCGGTGTTTTCCGATCTGTTACCGCAGAATGCGAAGGCAATTGTCAGCATTCCCCGGGTGGGAGAGACCTGGACCGCCTTCCGTTCCACCTATTTGTTTCAGGGGATGCAAGATCTTGCGCGGACTCTGGGGCTGTCTGAGAACGGGCAGAGTGGTCAAGGGGAGGCGTTTTTCGAGGAAGCGCTTTCCTCGGCCGAACTGGTCCTTCTGCCATCAGACCCGTTGACGGGTTCGCGCGGTTTTCTGCTTCTGGCCAAGACCGAGGATGTGTTGAGTCTGCGGCGACTGTTGGAGATTCTCGAAAAGCAGGCATTGGAGAGAACGACTTCGGCGGGGCGGACGGTTCGGCGGATCGAGGAGAGCATCGGCTCGGCCTCGCTAACGTTTCTCTCCGACGCCGATTCGACGTTCGGGTATCTCTTGAGCGGGCCGCGGAGTTTGTTCGCTTTTTCGAACCGGCCCCATGCGCTCCGTCAGGTCGCGCGGGATCTGGCGAGCGGCTGCGGGGGAGAGGCGGAAGGGAAAGGCGCGTCCGATGCGCTTCGCTTTCCAGGTATGGTGAAGGCACGGGAGAGTCTGGCCCGGACGTCCAAGATGGACAAGGGGTTTCAGATCCGGTTTTGTTTCGCCCCGCCAGAGACGAATGAGGGCGCGCGCAGTGAGGCCGATGGGCATGGCGCCGCCCTGGATCCCCTGCTGCGGAGTTTGCAGCCTCGGGGGTGGGTGGCCGGGGGGATCCGGATGGAGCGGGACCGGATTCAGGCGGAGGTTTTTGCTCTCTTCCCTTCGGAGGGGCAGAGCCTGATCGCGGAGTTGTACCAGGCCGAACCCGCGGAGTCGCGTCTGGCCGGGCTGACTCTGTCGGCGCCAGACGCCTTGGTGGTGAGTGGCAACAATCTGCTCGACGTGCCGGTTCTGAAGAAGTTTCTGGTGAAGTTGGTGGATGCCACGAGCGGGGCGTTGCCCGAAGCGAGTCCGTCGGGTTTGAACCCGGCGTCGGCTCGGACGCAGTCGCACCTGGCGATGGTGCGGGGCTGGCTGAGCGATCCGGATTTCTTGCGGGAATTGGGGCCGAGGTGGTTTTTCGCGCTGAACAGGGCTGAATTCCGGGAGCCGGGAACGCTGCCCGCGGTTGATTTCTGCATGGGTTTCCAGACGGATGAGCCGGAGTTGACAGAGTCGCGGCTACGGGCGCTGGAAGAAGACCTAGTGGAGGCGGTTCGGGAATGGTCGCGGGACAAAACATTGGGTGAGACGAGCACCCCGACGGATTCACCCGTGATCGAGGAGATCGTCGCAGAGGGGCGGGAGAGCGCGATTCGGTATCTGTCGCTTCCGCGGCTCCCGGCCGATTTTCAGCCAGCCTGGACGGTGGCCCGGGGCTGGCTGTTCTTTGCCTTGAGCCCTCGCGAGATCGAGGAGACCCTTCTGCGGATGACAGCGACGAGCGTCGATGCGGATTTGGCCCAGACGCGCGCGGAGACGGGGATGGACCGCGTGCATGCTTACCAGGTGATCCGATTCGAGGCGCTTTCCGAGCCGCTGAGAGCTCTTGCCGAGGCTTGGGCGGGGCGTATGGGCCCTGAGTTTCTCGGGAGAGTCGAGATTCTGTGGAAGATGCTGGCGCCGCTGGACCGGATCGTTATCCTTAGGCGGGGCGACGAGATGGGGGTTCACACGCTAGGGATTCTCTCGTTGCGCGAGAAGGAGAGAGCACCGGAACAGCACACCCCTCCTGCTGTTCCATAGACCCGGGTTTTTCTCGCCTCGCGCGACCGATCTGGTATAATGCCGCAAGAGCGGCACGAAGGTCGTGCCCGAGGTTCCATCATGGGTTTACTCTTCTCTTCCTCAAGATTCTTTTCACGATCCTTCGCGAAACGATTACTGTTTGTTTTCGTGGTACTGGGCCTGTTGGCCGAGGGCGTAGTCGCGTCGGCCCAAGAGCCTGTTGAGAACGAATCGCCCGCGGTTCGGACTCTGCGCAAACGCAAGGTGCTCGAGGAGATGGTGGCGAGGGAGAGGGAGCGTCAGGCGGCGATGTCCAAGGAGCAGCGGATCGAGACGATGAAGGAACGACTGAAGAATGAGAAGAACCTGCGAGAGAAATGGGCGCGGGAAGGCAAGACGCCCGAGCAGGCTCTGGAGTTTTTCGGCAAGGAAAGGCCACCCCAGGAGGCGATTCAAGAGGAGGTTCTGGTTCTCAATAGGCCTCTATGCGTCCTGCAGGTGCGTCCCTATCACCAACAAGTGCACGCGGGGGAGCGGTTTGCGACGGAGGTGACCCTCTACTCGGAAAGCACCTGTCCTTTCGATCGCGTTGACGTTCGCCTCGGCTATTCCCAGGCGCAGGTTCGGCCCTTGCAGGTTTTCGATTTTCCGCTGGAGGGCTATCTGGATCCCGAGAGTCCGGCGGAGCTTTCTTTCGAGGAGTCCTCTATTTCCTATTCCGCGGAGTTGGCGAATCCGGTGCGGGCCTCGGGCCACACACCGGTTCTCTATATTGTATGGGAGGCGATCGGTGAAGCCAACTATCCAGCGTCGATCACGCTGGGGCGCCTCGGGACGAAGCGGTCGATGAACTCCGCGATCTACATGGAAGATCAGAACCTGCTTCTGGCGAGCATGATCATTGGCTCGTCATTCGTCAACGCGGACGTGCAGGTCATGCCCTCGGCGCGGCGGCGCGGCCACGGGCTGCTTCCTCTCCAGGATTTGGCGCGGGAAGGGCCCGCCAAATCGCGCTTCCGGCCGGTGTCTCTGAGTCTTCAGGGCCCCGTGGAGACCGTGGTTCCGGGAGAGGTTTTCGAGATGGAGGTCAGACTGGAGAATCCGGATCGTCTGCCTTTCGAAGAGGTGAACCTGTTCATGAAATTCGACCCGCGGAAAGTGGAGGTCCTCGACTGGGATGAGTTGGGCTGGATCCGGCGCGACATCAACGTCTACGACGGGCACGCCCACCTGCGTTTCCCGTTCAATGTGCATACGCGCAACTCGGTTTCGAACCGCCTGGGGCGCGTCCATTACCGAATGGGAACGACGCAGTCACACCCGATGCCGTCGGGCAGTCTGGTGAAGATTCGCTGCCAGGCCAAGGCAGTCGGCGCGGCGCAGTCTTTCAACCTTTACGCCAAAGCGGCCGACGAACGACAGGAGACTGATATTCGGATGGGCGGCAAATCCGTGATCCAGCGTTCTGAATCGGCCTCGATTGCCGAATCTCTTTCCCGTTGACCCCTTTTCGCATGAGTCCCAAAGGTCCGGTTTCTCTTTCGCCCGAGGATCTTCTCTCTGAGGAATCTGGGGAGACTTTTGTCGGCGACGGGCCACCACGCGTGGTTCTGGCATGGGCGAACCGATATGCCATCGGGATGGCGAGCCTGGGCTTTCATCTGGTGCGGCAGGATTTGATCCGGCGGGGCGCGCGCGTGGAGCGGGCGTTTCTCGAAAACTGGGGAGATCGGTCCCTGGAGACAAGCCGCTCACTGAGAGAAGCGGATCTTCTGGCGTTTTCAATCGCCTTCGAACTGGATTATCCCCACGTTCTGGAAATGCTGGACCGGTCGGGGCTGGAGATTCTGGCTTCGAGGCGTCCCGTCCATGCTCCGCTGACGCTGGTGGGCGGGGTGGCGGTGTCCGTC
>JABMPG010000330.1 GCA_013203855.1 bacterium | reverse complement strand
GAAGGCCTCCTTCGCGGCAGACGCCGCGAAGGTGGCCTTCTCAATGAGCAAAACAGGGGAGCGTCCCTGATTCTCCTATACGGGTTCGAAGAACGAGACCGGCGGGGCTCCTGCGAGACGGTGAGCGTAGTGGGCGGTCTGGCGAACTCTGGCGATGTTCTCCAATGAGGCCACGTGATGTGCGGCCTGTTCGAGTGAGACGCTTCCTACTCCGACGGCGCCCCGGCCGGCGATGACGCACGCCCCCTTGTGCCAGCGGAGCATATTGGCGATGTCGTCGAAGGCCGCTGACGAGTTGGTCAGGCCGACTCTCGGGTTCAGATAGATTGCTTCGGCGTCGATAGGTCTGAGCACGGGATGGTCTTTCGCGTCGGAGTAGTCGATGGAAACCGAATCCGGGTTCAAGAGTGCTTCCATTCCGAAGGATTCGAGAATCACCGCCATGGCTTCGGCATTGGCGAGGGGGCTCATCGTACACATGCAGGTCTTGTAGCTGGTGTTTCGATAGACGGCCTTGTGGAATGCGAGTTCGTAGTCGTCTTGGGGGCACTGCTCCAGGGTCATTCGCTGGATGGCGATCTCGAAACCCTCGGGCGCCGAGGCCATGGGACAGTAGAGCATTTCGTTCTGGGTGACCTTCTCGCTCATGGACCCCGTGCCGAAGGGCGAGATGCCGTCATAGAAATTGAATCGCGCCCGTTCTTTGAACGCCGCGATCGTGTTTGCATCGTTCGTGTCGTACGTGCCGAGAATGGAGGCGTCGAACGGTCGAAGCGTGGCGGGGTAGAGGGCGTTTGCACCGTCCTTGCGGACCCGCTCGGACAGGGCGCGGGTGTCGATGCCTCTGAGGCAGGCGGCGATCTTGAGGCTCGAGGCCGCCTCGATGAGTCCGAGCCAGTGGAGGCAGGTGGCCAGGGAATCGCCCCAGACGAACGGCCCGTGCCCCTGGACGAGCGTTACCGGGCTTTTCGCCAGATACGCCGGGATCCGATCCTCCATTTCCTTGGACCCCGTCGGTTCCAGGTAATGGTCGGAGGAGACGGGTCCCAGGAGGTGTGCGCCGGTGCAGTCGATGGGGAAGAGGGTGAATCGATCTAGCCCGTCGGTGTTTCCTTCGTAGGTAAGGAAGTTCTGGTGTTCCTTCGTGTCGAAGGTAGCCGACGTTGCGGCAAGATAGTGGCAGTGAACGGCGGCCTCGGCGCCGTCAATCGACAGGACGCGCCGATGGATGGTGGACTCGGTGGACGCTCGCCCGTCGCCCCAACTGACTTCCTTGAACTTGAGCGGAACGATGTCGCTGGGCACGAGGGCGCCCTGCTGAGATCCCGACGTCGTCATGAAGAACGACTCCCGGTCGTCCGGGTGTCGAACGGAGATATTGCCGCTATGCGTGTTGTTCCCGCCGGTGAGCATAATCGCTTTGCCCGCGGTGGCCATGGCGTCGTACACGCTGCGTTTGTCGAATTGCTTGTCAGTGCTCATATGCCCTCCGGGGTCACGAAGTCTTTTTGCAGGAACTCGTTCAGGCGCGTTTCGTCGAGGGTTTGTGCGGTGGGCAGGCCGTTTTCGTCGAGCCCCATCGAGTCGTAGTACTCCTGGCGCATTCGTGTGAAATCGCTCCTGGAGCATCTCGTCTCGACACCGTCGACGGTGATCGCCTCGTCGAAGAATCGATCGGGCAGCCAGTCGTCATCCGGCGTGAAGCCGCAATGGTGGTTGAAGAGCCGTTCCAGAATGATGCACCGCCTGGCGACATGTTCCAGGTCGCTCGCCTTGTGCTCGCTGCCGATCACGTCGTTCAACATGTTGGCCAACTCGTCGATGCTGACGGAGAATCCGGCAAATGCACAGACGCCCAGCGTATCGTAGGTCACGTTCTGGTAGCAGACGTTCCTGGCCACCAGCGCCGCGCCCTCTGCCTTGTTTCCGGGAAACTCTCCGTAACCCGCGCAGAACGCCAGTGGCGCCGAGTAGCCTCCCTGGAGGTGGCAGCCGCCCCGGGGACTGGTCATGTAGGAAAGGGCCTGCGTCCAGGTGGCTCGCGGGTCGTAGGCGGGCAGTTCCATGCCCTTGACCGTCATCGACGCTTCGGGATGGCCGAAGCGCTGGGTCAGTCGCTTGGCGCCCTGTGCGACGGCCTGGCCGAGGCCGGTGTTTGCGGCGGCGGCTTCGACGAGTGGAACCAGACACGCCGCGTTTCCAAACACGGTCGGGCCGTACTGGGCAACGAACGGCTCGGCCTCGGTGATGAGGGCGGCTTCGGCCTCGGTTCGCTGCGTGGGGTCCATCGCAGCGACCTTCTCATAGATCTCCATCAGGGCGGCTGTCGCCCCGCCGAAGGAAATCGTGTCGAACCCGTAGCGGTTGCAGAGGTAGTTGGCCTCGGTGACCACTTCGAGATCGTAGATGTGCAGGTTGGCGCCGAGCAGGGAGACGGTCTCGAATTCCGGGCCTTCCCCGCTCGATCGGGTGTTTCCGTCTGCGTCGACGATGTGGGTTACGCGTGTACAGGCGATGGGGCATTGGCGACACGCGCCGCCTTTGACTTTGACGCGATCGTGATGCAGGAACGCTTCGCCCTGGATCTTGGCGAGGTCCGATTCGTCGTGGCAGTTGTCCTGGAAGTTCTTGTGCAACAGCTCGTCGTACTGGGCGAGCATTCCCATCAGCCCGTTGGTTCCCATGGACGCGAGGATTCCGAACTGGTTCTTTGTCTTGGTGATCTTCCCGACCCGGAGTTTGGCCCGGGCCTTGTAGACCGAGCCGGACGTGTTCTTCTGGTCCAGGCCGGTGGAATTGTGGACGGCGACGGACTGCTCCCCGCGAACCGCGATGGCAAGGAGATTCTTCGAGGCGAACACTGCGCCGCTGCCGCCCCGCCCCAGGGCCCGGCCTCGGTCGTTGATGATGCATGCGATGGGGGACAGGTTCCTGCCCCCCGCTCCAACGGTCATGATCTTGTGCTTCGTGCTCGTCATGGCCTGAATCGCGTCGGTGACCGTGTCCACATCGGTGGGGTCCACGTCCGGGGCCGGTTCGAGACGCGGGCCGTTCTCGTCGATGATGAGGACCGCGAGGTTCTCGGCGCGGCCCTTTATCACGAGAGCGTCAAAGCCGGTCTCCTTGAACTCCACGCCCCATTTTCCGCCGGTGTTGGACGAGCCGATTCCGCCGGTCAGAGGCGCCTTGAATGTCGCGTGGATCCGTGAAGAGGTCGGCACGGTCGTGCCGGTCGTCGGCGAGGTGCAGAAGACCAGGACGTTGTCCTTGGAAAGCGGGTCGATGTCCTTGAAAGCAGCGCCCTGTGCAAGTCCATTTCGGCTGAACTCCTGAAACAGCAGGGCGACGGCCAGGGCTCGCCCGCCCACGAACAACTGCTTCAAGTCATCCGCCAGCGGCGCCGTGCCGACGGTCTGCTCCGAAAGGTCCACCTCCAGGATCTTTCCCGTGTATCCATTGCTCGAGTCGTTATTCATGTTTCGCTGTTCTCCGCCAGTCATTATCACTGCATCAAGAAGACTTCGTTACGCGGTGAGCATTAAGCATTGTACCCCCTCGCCGGTCACCATGGTGGTCCGCTCCTCGTGGGGCACGTCCGAGCCGGCACGTTCTCATGATTGCCTGACGCACCAGGACGGGCCCGAGGCCCGCATGAGAACCTCAGAAGCCGTGTTGCACCGAACACTCTCCAGCTCGCGACCTCCACGAACTGATTCAAGAACAATAGTCCAGCCCGGAGACGCTGTCAAGACAGATCACAGCGATTGCCCTGCCCCCGGGCAGGGAGATCAAGGACGCCCCCGTGTTTTGCATACAAGTCTGTGGCGATGGAGACCCTCTCGATGAGCAAAATAAGGGAGCGTCCCCGATCCTCCGCTCTTGCACTGGCCGGGATCTGTGTGGACAATATCAGGAGATCGTCGCCTGTTTGGCAGAAGAAACATGCTGTCGTGAGCAGTCCAAAGGCAAGCGGATGGGATTGTGTCGGCCCCGCCGAGAGCCATCGCAGCGGCTGCGGGCGATCGATGGCGGTTTCACCTTGTTGGGACAAACCGCCCATTCGGATGTGGAGAAAACTGCATGAACCATTGCGATCGTAAGGTTGGGATAGCGCAGATGATGGACCCTCGCCACTGCGCGGGCCCACGGGCGGAAGTCGTCATCACCCGCCGCGCGTCCCCCCTCCATCCCGTTATTGCGCGAATCGCCGAGAACCTTGCCGCCATCGAGACCATACGGGTCGTGAGGGTGACCCCGGGCTTCCTCTCGGCTTCCAGCCAGACCTCCGGCGCCCGCGGCTGGCCGGTCACGCAGCCCGGACATCCCACGGCCGTGGGCGTTTCGCTGATCTTCGACGAGAGACGCCGGGAGATTCAGTTCTACGAAATAACGTCGGCCGTCAAAGGCTGTGGGGCCCGGATGGTCCAGGCCGTCGTCAATGCTCTGCCCTGGGGGTGGAAGCCCGTTGTCGTCGTGGACTCCAGCGGAGGGTTCTGGGAAGCCATGCAGCAACGACACAGGCGGATAAGGCTCCTGTAAGGTTTTTGCGGGGGCGCCGCTGGGGTATGATGCCCGCTGATCTGTGGAGCATTCGGCCAGACGGCCGCGAAGGCCTGCCGTCGGAAGCCAAAGACAAAGAAACGATGTACGGAGATAAGCCATGCCGAGCAGAAGTGATGCACAGGACTTGCGGATCGAGGCGATTCTTGGCGACGATGAAGACATGAGCTTCGACGAACTCGTGGCGGTCTTCTTCAAGCATTTGAAGGCAAACCTGCAATTGCCCTGTGAAGTGACGGGGATCGAGGACTTCCGATGGGAAGAGCCGTACGTCCTGGGCTGCTGGGACCAGAACGAGTACAAGCAACTCAAGAAGACCCAGCCGTCCTTCGAGGATCGCTACGAGCTTCTTGAGATCAGGCCGGAGGGTTGGTCCGAATGGATGATGTTCCATGGGGAGGATATTGTCGCCCGCGTGCGGCGGATGTTTGACGGCAAGGAGTTCCTCCTCGGGCTTGCGGAACTCAAGGCCAAGGGCAAGAAGACGCCGAACTTCCATCTCATCGACGATTACGGCGTCTGGTTCGTCAACAGTCGATGATGCGGTTTGACATGGGGGCGAGGATCTGCTGTTGTCGCGAATTGCCCCGTGTAAGCTGATCCCCTCACGCGAGAACAAACGGTGGTGCAATAACAAGTTACTCTTGACAAGAAGCCGTTAGTATGTGAGAATCCAAACTAAGGTCTTGCTGTAGTGGAAGCGGCCAGGTCGGGCCGACCGGATCAGGGGGTCGGCCACTCACGAGGGTAGGAGCGTCGCCCGCTCCTTCGCATGTCCTGCCCAGGCCACACCGGCCGAGTTTCCACACTGGATATCGTAGGTCTGAGTTAACGCAGAGAGCCTGCACATCCTCCGTCGACTGCCGATGGAATGGATGCGTTGAGGTTTCGTGGGTACTGTCGAGAAAGGATCTGAGAGATGGCAAACAGAATCATTCGGCACGACGTCAGCGTTGGGGCACTTTTCGTTCTTTCGGTCCTTCTTGTTCTAGCCGGAGCCACGGGGATAGCCCCAGCGGCCCCTGCCGATATCGATAACGACGGGCTGTACGACGTGGAGGACTACGTCGCCGACAGTGGCATTGATCCCGGGGCAGTTATGGAGGTATTCTCCCTCAGTCTCAAGGGCATTGAGGATCTGGATGGTGCCGGCGATTTCACAAACACTAGTTCACTCGAGCTGTTCGACAACCGGATCACCTCGATCGAGTCCGACGATTTCAGCGGTCTGGCCAACCTGCAGACGCTCGAACTGTCCCTCAACCAGATCACCTCGATCGAATCCGAGGCTTTCGACGGTCTCGGCAACCTGCAGACGCTCTGGCTGACCAGCAACCAGATTACCTCGATCGAATCCGGCGATTTCAGCGGTCTTGACAACCTGCAGACGCTCTACCTGAGCAGCAACCAGATCACCTCGATCGAATCCGGGGATTTCACCGG
>JABMPG010000329.1 GCA_013203855.1 bacterium | reverse complement strand
TGAGCGGGGTGGTTTGCCCCGCGCCGTTGGGTCCCAGAAAGCAGAATATCTCCCCAGGTCGAACCTCAAGGCTCAGATCCCGGACGGCTACCACGTTGCCGTAGTGTTTGCTGAGATTTTCAATCCGGATTGCCGGTGTTGTCATTCCCTGTTCCTTTCAGGAGGCCCTGCAGGAGCCCTGCGGGGCCGGGCAGCAGCGACGGATCTTCCCCCTGGAATCGTGCCAGGTTTCGGAAATCCCCGCGGTCAAAATCGGGGATTTCCAGCGCATCGAAAAGGCGTGGGTATTCCGGCCGGATCTCGAGTTTGCCCGCTCTCTCGGTGATGAAGCCCTGGAAAAGATCGGCGCGCAGAGTGGAGCCGTGGCTGTCGACCCAGCGGGTGGTGGTGATGTCTCCGACTTTGGCATCGACCCGAAAAGCGGAAACCTCTCTTCCGTCGAGTTCGATCAGCTCGCGACCGGAAATAGTGACTTGGGCCACGTCGACTCCGAGGCGCCCCAGGGGATCGAGAACGTCGACATAGAAAGACTGGCCCTCCTGCAGGTCGAAATGGCGGGTCACCAAGGGCTGGACGGCGGAGAGGAGGGATAGGGGTGCCCCGAGCTGAAGGTAGCCGTAGAGGGGCTCCGTTCCGGGGCGGACAACGCGGTAGTAGAGGCGGTTTCCCTCGACGAATCCTTCCGATTCAAGCGCCATGCCGGCGAGAGAGAATCGGGCGGCAAATTCGGCGACTTTGAAATCGAAGCCCATCTGGAGGGTCAGTCGGATCGTGAGCCGGGGCGCGAGGGGGAGCATGGCCAGTCGCAGGTCGGTGTTCTGAATGAGAAGGTAGTTGCAGTCCTCAATGGGAGCTTCCTCGGGTTTTTCGTGCTGGATGATCGTGAGGCGGGTGGCGCCGACGGTTCGGTCTTGCCGCTTGATCCACATCCACTCCTCCACGTCCCACCATTGGAGGGCGAGGATTTCGGGTTCGATGAGGGAGTAGCGGGCCAGACGCCGCTCGGGCAGAACATGCTGGATCACGAGGGAGGCCATCATGGCGAGCCAGAAGAGGACGATGGTGGTGGAGATCAGAGGGCGCATGTCTCTACATCAGGAGCTGATATACTTGGAGAACCTTTCGGGCCGATTCGTCCCAGGAAAAGCGGCGCACATTTGTCCTTCCCGCCTCCACGAACTGTTGACGCAATGCTTCGTCGAGAAGAACGTCCGCCAAAGCGTGGGTGATCTGGTCCTCGTCGTCGGGGTTGACCAGGAGCGCGGAGTTTCCGGTCACCTCGGGCACGGATGCGTCGTCACCGGCGAGTACGGGCAGGCCAGCGGCCTGGGCCTCCACGATAGGGAAACCGAACCCTTCGCCCCGGGTGACGGAGAACAGGAGTCGCGCCTTGCTGTAGAGAACGATTTTTTCTTCCTCGGTGATCGGGCCCAGGAGGTGAACATGATCGCCGAGTTGCTGTTGGCGGACGATTCTGGCGCACTCGGACGAATACCGATCCCGTCCGACGACCAGGATGAAGTGGAGATCTCCGAGGCGGTCGGGGTGACTCTGGCGGCAGCGGGCAAAGGCGCGGATCATGGCCGGGAGGTTTTTGCTGGGTTGGGCGCTGCCGATGTACAGAATGAAGTGTTCCGGGAGTTTCAGCTTCTTTTTCACCATCTGAGCGATGGTTGGCTCGGGCGGTTCGAAGTAGGTTTCCTCGACGCCGGAATGGATGACGATTGTCTTGTGCTGTGCCTCGGGGTAGATGCTGGTGAGGCGATCCTTTGTGGCTTGGGAGACGGAGATCATCCAAGTGGCGGACCGTACGAAATGGGGGAAGGTGGTGCGATAGAAAAGGGTGGCGAGCGTGTTGTGAGCAGGTCGCAGGCCGTAGACCGTTTCGTCCTGGAAGGTGAAGGGCTGAAGATCGTGGATTGTCAGAATCTGACCTTTAATGCCGTAGAGCGGGGCGACTGGCGAGAGGCTGTGGAGGAACTGGCAGCCAGTGCGGCGGATTCGGTTTCCGAAGGAGAGGAGCGTTCGCATGCTCAAGGGGCGTGCAGGATAGGTGACCACGCGAAAGTTGTCGCCCACCTTGAGGCGGCGGTTAAAGGTGGGGTGGATGAAGACGACGTATTCATTCTTCGTGTCGATACGCGAAAGAGCCGTGAGGAGGTTCGCGCTGTACTTGGCGATTCCCGAGTAGGACTCATTCAGGTAGCGGGCGTCAATTCCGACTCGCATGGTTTTTCCGATCTGGAACAAGTCCGGGGGATGGCCTGCTGCAGGACGTGCCGGAAGTCATCGGCGGCCTGGCGCGCGGCTTGGGCGAAGTCCCTTTCTTTCGAAGCGTAGAGGACCGACCGGGAGACGTTGACAACGACGGAGCCGGGGCGATCCCCCCAGGCGCCGCGGACCGCCGCTTCGGCCGAGCCTCCCTGGGATCCGACTCCAGGCAGGAGGAAGGGCAGGTCAGGTGCGGCCTTGCGGACGTTCTGGATACGACGGGGCTGGGTGGCTCCCACGACGAGGCCGATGTTGCGGCGGGAATCGCGTTCGGCGAGGGCGCGGGCGACACGCAGGTAGAGGCGGTTGGGCAGTTCGAAATCTTCCGCGCCGGGATTCGAGGTCAAGCAAAGGACGTAGGCGCCCCGGTCTTCGTATTCGAGGAAGGGCTCGAGGGTGTCCAGGCCCATATAGGGACTGAGGGTGACGGCGTCGGCTCCCCAGACTTCAAAGAGACCGCGGGCGTAGGCTTTGGCCGTATTGCCGATATCGCCCCGCTTGGCGTCGAGGATGACGGGGATATTGCCGGGGATGGCTTGGATAGTCTTTTCGAGGGCTTTGAGGCCTTCGACACCCAGAGCCTCATAGAAGCCCCAGTTGGGCTTGTAGGCGCAGGCGAGATCGGCGGTGGCTTCGATGATGGCGCGGTTGAAGCGGGCGATGTCGCTGGCGTCTCTCTTCTTGAAAGGCGTGGGAAGCGCCTCGGGTGCGGGATCGAGGCCGATGCAGAGGAGGGACTTGTTTCTCTTCTGGGCCCGGGCCAGTTTTTCGAAGTAGGTTCGTTTTGCCATTTGCTTAGTCTAATGAGCCTTTCATCAATTCGTCAAGGTGGTTGCGTCTGTCGCTCAATTCCCGGTTTTGCGGGGTGGCTCCCTTCTGCCGGAAGTGATGACCCTCAGGTCATCACTTCCGATGCCGCCCAGGAGCCAGAGGGCGACCGCGAAGACGACGAACGCCAGGGGGATCGCCACCAGCAGTCCCCATAAGGGCAGGGGTGGCAGAAGAGCGAGTGCGAGCCAGGACAGGCCAGCCGCAAGGAGACCTTTGGCGAATCGCTTCCATTCGAGGAAAGCGCCGAAGTGGGCAAAGACCAGAATTGCGGCGAGGAGAGTGCCCGCGCTGACAGCGAGGAAGTGGCCGAGAGCGGTTCCGGTCATTCCGAGGGAAGGGATAAGGAAGGGGGCGGCGACGAACTGGGTGACAAGGCTCATCAGGACGATGGTCATGGCGAGGACCGGGTGGCCCTTTGCCGTCAGGCAGGCGCTTAGGGCACTTTGGAGGGCAAGGAGAGTCATGGAGAGGTAGAGGATCTGGAAGGCGGAGGCGGCCGAGGCGAATTCCTTGGGATAGAGCAGGTCGAGGATCTCGGCGGGAAAGTTGAGCGCTACCGCGCCACCGGGCAGGGCCATCAGGAGGAGGAAGGTAAGGTTTCGACGGATCAGTTTTCCCACCCGCTGGGCGTTGCCCTGCCGGATTCCGCGAGAGACGATCGGGAGCAGGGTCAGGGAGAAAGAGAAGAGTAGCCAATAAGGGGATTTGGCCAGGTTCGTGGCGCCGGTGTAGTGGCCGATCATCACGTCGGTCGGGTGGTAGTGCTTGAGAAGGAGCAGGTCCAAGTTGAGGAGAAGGGATATGCCGACGGAGGTGACCACCAGAGGCGCGGCGAAGGGGATCAGCGATCGAAGGGGGAAGCGAAAAGTGTCGTCGGTTTTGTGGATCTGAAGACGCGAAAGCAAGATGGGGGGGACGATGGCGAGGGCGAACCCGGCCACCGCGCCATAGACCTTCCAGCCGGCGAGAACGAGGAGAATGGCGAAGAAGAACCGTCCCGCGGAGTAAAGGCCGATGAAGAAGGCCTGCCTGCCGAACATTCGCCGTCCGTTGAAGTAGGCCATGTTGATGGGGTGGTCCCCCATCAGGGGAACGAGGACGGCCGAGAGGAGCAGGTAAGGGGCGAGGGTCGGGTCGTTGAGGTACCGAATCCAGAGGGGGATGCCACCAATATAAAGAGCCGTGATAGCCAACGCGAGAAAGCGTTGGGCGCGGCGGGAGGTGCGGAAGATGGCGTAGGCGTGCTCTTCGTCGTGGGCGATGAATCGCGAGGTGGCTTGGGAAATTCCCGAGCCCAGCAGTACGCGAACCACCGTTACCATGCCGAGAATGACACCGAAAAGGCCGTATTCAAGAGGCAGGAGGAGGTGGGCCAGGGAGACGTGGATGGCGTATCCGCTGAGGATGAATAC
>JABMPG010000328.1 GCA_013203855.1 bacterium | reverse complement strand
TCTCGGCAGGCGGCTTCCGTGGCGAACTGGGCCTCAAATTCCGGCAAGTTTCGGGGATATTCCCTCATATGCCGAGATACTACATCTTGTATCTACATCAGTCAAGGAGATACCCCTTTACTGGAAATAGAAGACCGGGGCCCCGGGCAGGTTGGGCCGGTTCGAGTTATCCATTCGGAACCGCTCGCAATCGACCGTATCCACCGGGTATCCGGCGAAAGTCGGAAGAATCTGGGAGAAGCCGGGCCAAAACCCCTGGCAGGCGAGCACCAGCCTTTCCGGAGGCAGTTGCCGGATGTGGGACAGCAAAACTCGGCAATCTTTCAGCAAAACAGGACTATTGACCTTTCGACGGGATTGCTGGATTCTCTCCTGAATCCTATGCTGCAAAGGGATTGTCATTGACCGCAGGGCAAAGTGCAACATATTCGGATATGGAATTGAGGGGATGCAATGTCCTTCGAAGATGGCATGGCCGCGATGACGCTCCAGACGCCAGGGCGGATACCCCGCTTTGAGCCCAGCGCCGCCGAATACCACTACGACCTGGTGAGGGCGGTTACCGGCCTGAACGTGACGCAGGAGAGCACCGAAGAAGAAAAGACAGAATCCCGACAGGCATTTCTGCGAGCGTGGGATTACGGCATCTATCTCAATGGAGCCGTGTGGAACTCTGAATTGGACGCCATGAGCACAAGCATGGGGCACGCCAACTATGCCGCGAACGGGGCGGATTTCGACGGTGACCTGAGTTGCCCTTTCAAGGATGTCGAGGAGGTCTACGCCTTTGATCCATATGAAGCATACGGCAGCCGGGATCACGCCCAACTGGTCAAACGGTTCACCGATCACTACCATTGCCAATGCAAACTCTATCCCGATACCGTGAACACGACGGGCATCTATATCACCTTGATGTCGGCCATGATCAAGATTTTCGGGTGGGACATGCTGCTGACCGCCGCCGGTATGGATGCGAAACGTTTCGGCGATGTGGTGACCCGCTACGGGTCCTGGATTCAGCAATACTACAGCGCCCTGGCCGACTCGGATGCAGAGGTCATTTACAGTCACGACGACTTGGTCTGGTCGAACGGACCGTTCATCCACCCCGACTGGTACCGAGAGTTCATTTTCCCGAATCTGAAGAAACTGTGGGCTCCGTTGCGGGAAGCAGGCAAGAAGATTATCTTCGTCTGCGACGGCGATTACGGATCGCTTGCGGCAGATGTCGCCGCCTGCGGCAATCATGGGTTCTGGTTTGAAATCTTCACCGACCTCAATGCCATGGCGGAGCGGTTCGGGCAATCCCACGTTCTCATTGGGAATGCGGACTGCCGGGTGCTCACTTTTGGCAGCAAGGCCGACATACGCGTCGAGGTGGAGAGGTGCATGGCGGCGGGGAAGAAATGCCCTGGCTACTTCATGTGTGTGAGCGGTCACATCCCGCCCAACGTGCCGGTTGAGAACGCTCTGTACTACAACGAAGTGTATATGCAACTGAGAACGCGCTGATCGTATCGACATAGCCCTGATCTGGAGGAGAACGGTCCTCCGTTGCCACAAGACACCCGGAAGGAATCCAGACCTCGATGAACGAGTCCCTTGCGCCCGGTGAGCGGGTGGTGCGCTGCCTTCTCGGCCAATCCGTCGATCACATCCCGTTCGGAATCGGGGTGGGGTGGGCGCCCTGGTTCCAGACCGTTGCGCGATGGAAAGAGGAGAGCGGCATCGCATCCCTTGACGTTCCCTCCTATTTCGGATACGAACCCAGCTTCGCCCTTCCCTCCCATCACGCCGGAATCTATCCAGGCTTCGAGAAGAAGGTCATTGAGGAGACCGAGGAGACGATCACCTATCGCGATGAGCGAGGAATTACGCAGTGTCAGCGCCGCGACTATGCGTCAATGCCTCTCTTCCTCGATTACCCGGTGAGGACGCGGGACGATTGGGAACGGCTCAAGGCAGAGCGCCTGGACCCGGCCGCGCCCGGACGGATCAATCAGGACTGGCCGGCTTTTCGGGACCGCCTGGCCTCTAGCGGCGAAGCGGTCCAAGTGGGGAACTTCCCTTACGGCGTCTTCGGCACCCCCCGCGACCTGATGGGCGTCGAGCCTCTGCTCACCGGATTGTACGAGCAGCCCGACCTGATCCGTGACATGATGAATCACCTCACGACGCTGTGGATTTCCCTGTGGGAACGGATCGCTGA
This sequence comes from bacterium, assembly GCA_013203855.1. Taxonomy (GTDB): domain Bacteria; phylum Sumerlaeota; class Sumerlaeia; order UBA8349; family UBA8349; genus JABMPG01. The sequence goes on along the minus strand of JABMPG010000328.1, from coordinate 137 downwards.
ACACGTTCAGATCGACCACATCCACATCTGGGAAGACATGTCGGGGAAGAACGGTTCGCTTATCTCGCCCGCACTGGTCGAGGAATTCATGATGCCCTGTTACGACCGGATCGCCGAATTCGGACGCCGGGCTGGCG
>JABMPG010000327.1 GCA_013203855.1 bacterium | reverse complement strand
GTCGCGATTTTCTGAAACTGAGCGCCGCCAGCGCCTGAGCCCTGGTTCTTTTCAACCCTCTCGCGCGTCTCGCCGGGGCGCAGGGACCTTCCCAGCCGCCCAATGTCCTCTTCTTCATCACCGATGACGAGAGCTGGCTCGAACGGAGCGCCTACGGTTGGTCCAACCTGCCCACGCCCGCCTTCGACCGCGTGGCCCAGGAGGGCGTGCTGTTCACCAACGGTTTCTGCTCCGCCCCTTCCTGCGCCCCTTCCCGCGCCACCGTGCTGACCAGCCGCAACTTCTGGGAACTGGAGCAGGGCGCCTTGATCCAGGCCTATCTGCCCTCCAAGTTCCAGACCTTCACCGAACTGTTGATTCAGAGCGGATACCAGACGGGATCGACGGGAAAGACCCTCAGCCCCTACGCTTCTCCTATGAATGTGGACTATGTTTCCACAACGGAAGTCCTGGGGCCGGCGTACAGCAGTGTGAGAATAGCCGATCCGCCCGACGAGGTCTCCAGCATCGATTACGCCAACAACTTCGACGTCTTTCTCAGCGCGAGGGACCCGGAAAAGCCGTTCTTCTTCTGGGCAGGGACGTTGGAACCGCACGGGCCCTATGGAGCCCAGAATTACCTGCGTCTCGAATCCGAATTCGGCGTCGCCCTGAACGACGTACAGGTTCTGCCTTGGCAGAGCGACACGACGGCAAACCGCAAAGCACGGGGGAACTTCCTCTACGAGATTTGTCTCACCGATCAACATCTGGGGCGCATGTTGACGAGTCTGGAAACCGCAGGGGAGCTGGATAACACCCTCGTCATTGTCGTAGGCGACAACGGCACCGCCAACCGGGGCAAGGCCTCGCACTATGACTTCGGGGTCCATGAGCCGCTCGCCGTCATGTGGCACTCCCGCGCTCCCGCCGGGCGAACGGTGACGGACTTCGTGAACTTCGCCGACTTCGGCCCCACGATCCTCGACGCCGCCGGCATCTCCGTGCCCGGGAGCATGACCGGGCGGAGCTTTCTTTCCGTCCTCGAATCCGATCAGTCCGGGCGGATCGATCCGGAACGAAACTTCATCATGACGGGACTGGAATGGCACGGCGAGTTTGATCCGGTCAGCAATTCCTCGCGGTCCATCCGGGACGATCAGTACTCCTACTCCGTCCTTTACGACAATGTGGCCGCCAACGGAGACCCACTCAGCAATGAAGAGTTGACCGTTCCGGCCAGCGAAAATCTCTATGACCTCGTGAACGATCCGTATCAGTTGAATAACCTGGCGAACAATGCCAGCTATGCCACGGAGAAACAGCGGCTCGCCGATCTGATGCGCCAATACGGTCTCCAAACCGGCGATCCCCGGTTCACGGGCGAGATGGACATCTTCCGGGTCACCCGCCAGTACGTTCAGGATCGCAAACGCCTCGGCTATACCGGCGCGGCTCTATCCCTGGCCTATCCCCTGTATCTACTCCCCGGCCCCGCCCAAGTAACCCTCGACCCGCTCGTGGACGCCTTTGTCCAGGGCGGCACTTACGCTGACACCAACAAGGGTTCCGTCGTGGTTCTGTCCTGCAAGACGGATCCCGTCAATGAGGGCTTCACTCGTCGACCCTATCTGCGATTCGATCTTTCCTCGGTCAAGGCGAGGATTCTGAGCGCCACGCTACGGCTGAAAGTGGCCTCGACGAACGGCAGCGGGGACATGATCACGGCCCATGTCGTCGCGGAGAACGGATGGGACGAGATGGCGATTACCTGGAACAACGCGCCGGCGCCTGGAGACGCGCTGGCTTCCGCCCTTCAACCCGCGAATGCGGGTGAATGGCTCGATCTCGATGTGACCGGGCAGGTTATGATCGAACTGACCGGCGACTCGTTATTCTCGGTTGTGCTGGTGTCCAGCGGCACCGTGCTGATGGGGTATCACTCGCGGGAAGCCCCGAAGGAAGACCGTCCCCAACTCGTGATTCAGACCATTTCTGGTGAGGCCGCCCGGGCTGGAGCGTGGTCCATCGATCTGGACTAGATCGGCCTGGTCAAATTCGCGAGAAAACATCTCAACGCTTGGAGGTAAAGATGAGCAAGTTCAACTCACTCGTGTTTGCTGTTTCGTTGGCGGCTTTCCTGCCGCATTCTGCGCGGGCCGACGTGGAGGTCGCGAAGTACAAAGGCGATACTCGGGACGCCACCTGTACCGTGCCCGATTCGGGATACTACGCGCTGACCAATACGCGAATCCGGGAGGCCGAGGCTTCCAGGGGTGAAAAACTGGAAATCGTGGTTCGCGTGGGGGACAACAGAGTTGTCTTCAAGACCGAAGGAACATCGGGCGACGCCTTCGACACCCCGCTGGGCTTCATCGCGAAAGGTTCCTCGGTTCATGTCACCGCAGGGGACGAGACCAGTGTCGGTCTGGACTTCACCGTCGTCAGGAAAGACATGGTGACGGTGGCGGGTTTCCGGGATGATTTCCAGGGGGCGGCCTTCCCTTCGGGGTGGCGATATCTGTGGAACAAGCCGGTCGGCTGTACGGCCTCGAATCCCGGCGACCTCGGCAGCGCCGGAATCGGCGATCCCTCCGAGTACCGCGACCTCGTGTGGGACGGAGACCGTGCCGTCTATTCCGTTCACGGAGACGACGACTATTCCCGGACACCGTCCGGCTCGCTGAAATTGAGTAAGGAACTCGGGTCTCCGGGGTTCGCCTATGATGAAGACGTTTCCACATCGCAGGATCGGTATGTAATCGCTTCCTACGAGGTCGACGCGGCCGGGTATTACGCCATCGCGGACAGCTGGCTAAAGGAAAGCGATACGACCGACGGCGATCCCGTCGAGGTCCTGATCCATATCGACGATCACAGCCCGGTCCTGCGGCAGTTCACGCGGAACCCAAGCGATACGGTCACCTTCGATACGGACCTGGCCTACCTGGAGCCAGGCTCGAAGATCTATGTCTGCGTCGGGCCGAACACGAGATCCGACGGAGATGCCTTCTCGATGGACTACCACATCGTGCGCCTCGGCGGGGGAAAGCCGATTCGCGCCCAGATTGCCAATGCAACCGGCCCGAGCGTGCGGATATTTCCCACCCGCTACTACGCGAAGACTCAGCAGATCCAGTTCAGCGCGGCGAAGGATTTCGAGGTCAACGGCTACGGCGCGCTCTACATTCTCACCGACCATTACGAGCGGTTCATCACCATGGACGGCTGCTCGAAGGTGAGAATCCTCGGCTTGACGATGGATTACGATCCTTTGCACTTCACCCAAGGGGAGATTCTCGACATTCAGGGCAATCTGATAACGCTGAAGCCTATGCGCGGCTATCCCAGACCGAAGCTCGGCGAGGGCCACTATTCGAGCAAGTCCTTCCCCCACGAGCCGTCCACCATGCGCTGGAAGCCGGGGGTCACCGTTTCGAGCGTCGTAGATGTCTCGCAGACCGGCGACAACTATCTCCTCCAGATGAGCACCAAACCTCGCGATCTGGGGTGGGTGCCCGGCGACTACATGAGCTTCTATGAGAAGGGGATCGGATCGGTCGTGTACTTCACGCAGTGCCAGGATCTCCTCATGAAGGACCTCACCCTCCATCAATACGGCGGCTGGGGAGTCAGTTCGAACAAGGGTGTCCGCAACACCTATGACGGCCTCCGCCTGACTCCGGGACCGAAGCCCCTGCTCGCGACCGTCGAGAGGTTGCGCGCCGGCGATTACGACGGCATCGACCTGCCCTTCGCCGAGGCGCCGACCATCCAGAACTGCCTCATCGAAGCCAATTGCGACGACGCCATACACATCTGGGGCGAGATGTTCTTCGCGCTTCAGGACGCGAAGGGCTCGAACGTTGTCCAGGTTTGCTCCCGGGCCACGTCCCTTGAGGAAGGCATGGAGATCTACATTCAGACCGCCGCCGGCAAAGAGGTCCGCCGCGTGGTTAGCATGGAGCCCTCGACCGTCTCGCCCGAGGACGCCGAAGCCGCCCTGAAGCCCCTCTATCCCAAGTTACGCCTCTATCTGGGCTTTCTCGACCATCGCGTCCAGTTGACCCTCGACAAACCCGTGACCCTCGCCACGGGAGACTTTGCCTCTGCCCCCGCGAAAGGCGGCGGCGGGCTGCGCATCCTGAACAACGTCATCCGAAACAATCCGGGCCGGGCCATGGTGATCAAGTGCGTTGACGGCGTGATCGAGGGCAACGACGTGAGCTACATGGGCGGCCCCGCCGTGAAGATGGAAGTCGAGGCCGAGACCTATGGCACGGGGGGCTTCGCGGAGAATGTCCTGATCCGCAACAACCGTTTCACCGCCGTGGCCGCGCACACCACCACCCCGCAGAGCATCGGCAAAGCCGCCGCCATTCTCCTCGATTGCGTCGGACGTGACCTGATGCGCTTCGACAACATCCGGATCGAGGACAATACCTTCGTCGACTGCTACGGCACCAACGTCATCCTCACGGACGCGAAGAACGTCACTCTCAAGGGCAACAAGTTCGTCAACGCCGGGCGTTACACCAGTCAGGCGGGTACCGAGGTGGATCCTACCGTGCAAGGCGCGATCATCTGGACGCGAAACGTGTCGAACGTCGTCCTGGATGACACGAATAGAAACTACTACTTCAACAAGGCTCCGGGCATGGACACAACGGCGGGTGCGCCAATCACCGGTGTTCTCTACCCCGGCAGAACCGCGACCCACAATCTTGAGCCGGTCGCCGATTCTTATGTTCAGGGCGGCAACCAAGCGGACAGCAACTGGGGAACCTGGACGGTCTTGCGCTGCAAGGAGGATCGCTCCAATGAAAACTATACCCGACGGACGTACTTGCGCTTCGATCTTTGCTCGGTGATCTCGTCAACGGTCTTGCGCGCCGCTACAAGGCTCAAGGTGAGAACGGCCGATAGCGCCGGGGATACGCACACCCTCTATGCTGTTGCCGACGACAGTTGGGAAGAGACGGCGATCACTTGGAATGCCGAGACCGCCGTGGGAGCCCCCTTGGCTTCCGCCGCCCATCCCACGAGCGTGGGGGAATGGTTAGACCTGGACGTAACCGAACAGGTTCTGGCCGAACTGAAGGGGGATAGGCTCCTATCGGCCATGCTGGCGTCCAATGGCACCGTTTTGGTCTCCTATCATTCGAGAGAAGCCGCGCCGGAAGATCGCCCCCAACTGATCATCGAGACGCTCCCCAAGGAACCGGCCGAAACGGGTGACTGGTCCCTGGAGCTTCAATGACACTCGAAACCGCGGCCCCTGGGCTTCGGCGGACGGAGGTGGAGAATGGCCAGAATCACTGTGATTGTGTTGGTAGCGGGATGGTTGATTGGACTGACTTTATGCGCGGAGGCTGACACCATGTCTGTTGAGTATCAGGCGAAAAACGAGAACATCTCCTATACGATCTCCGATTCCGGGTACTACGCGCTGACCAACACGCGCATCGACAGAACGGGCGATGTCGAAGACAACAAAACCGAAATCGTGGTCCGGATCGATGAAGAGAGAGTTGTCTTCAGAGCCCCGGCAGTCCCCAACGGCTCCTTTGATACCCCCCTCGGCTTCGTCCCGAAAGGCGCCACGATCCGAGTGGACCTCGAGGGCCCTGCGACCGGAGTCAGCCAGGCGTTTCGTATCGTCAAGAAGGACGCTGTAACGGTTGCGGCGTTTCGGAACGAGTTCGAGAACAATGCTTTCCCGAAGGGCTGGCGATACATGTGGAACAACCCCGCCAGCCGCACGGGATCCGACCCCGGTGACCTCACTGGCGTCGTGATCGCGGAACCCCGTTTCTACACCGATCTCCTCTGGGACGCGCCCCAAGGCATCTATCGCCCAGCCCCAACCGAGACATCCCCCACTGCCTCCCCGGACCGGTATGTAATCGCCTCCTATGAGATCGACAAAGCCGGCTTCTACGCGATCACCGAAAGTTCCTTGAAAGCAACCGACGCTCAAGGCGGGAACTCAACCGAAGTCCTGATCCACATCGACGATCACAGCCCCATTCTGCGACGGTTCGCCCGCGCGGGAAAAGAGGCCGTATCCTTCGACACCGACCTGGCCTATCTCGAGAGCGGGTCCAGTATCTACGTTTGTCTCGGGCCAGATGCGACCAACAGCGGGGACCTGTCCTCGATCGACTATCACATCGTGCGGCTCGACGCGGCGAAACTAATCCGCGATCAGATTGCCGATGCAACCGACCCTCACGTTCGGATCTTCCCCACCCGCTACTATGCCGATACCATCCAGATCGGGCTGAGCTCCGTGCACGATCTGGAGATCAATGGTTACGGCGCCACCTATCTCCTGACCAACCACGACCAGAAATTCATCACGCTCCGATCCTGTTCCAACGTCCGCATCCTCGGCCTGACAATGGACTACGATCCCCTTCATTTCACCCAGGGCGAGATACTCGCTATCGATGGCAGGCGCATCACCTTGAAGCCCCACCAGGGCTATCCCACTCCCAAGTTGGGAGAAGGCAACTACTCGACCAAGGCTCTGGCGCACGATCCCTCCACCATGCGCTGGAAGCTGGAGACCACCGTCTCCAACGTGGAAAAAGTCACGCAAGCCGGGGAGAACTACATTCTCGAGATGGGATCTGAGCCCCTCGACCTGAACTGGGCCGTGGGCGATTACATGAGCTGCTACGAAAAGGGAGTGGGACGAGTCGTTGCTCTCCTGCTCTGCGAGGATGTCCTCCTCAAAGACCTGACCGTCCATCAGTACGGCGGCTGGGGAATCAGTTCCAGCAAGGGAATCCGCGAGATCTATGACGGTCTGCGTCTGACCCCCGGTCCCAAGTCCCTGCTCGCGACCATCGAGAGATTGCGCGCCGGTGACTACGACGGGATTAACCTGCATACCCCCGAAGCGCCGACAATTCGAAACTGCCTGATCGAGGCCAACTGCGACGACGCGATCCATGCGTGGGGCGAGATGGCCTTTGTCCTCAAGGAAGTCAACAACTCCAACGTTATCCAGGTCTCCTCCCGGGGGAACGCCATCCAGGAAGGCATGGAAGTCTATCTCCAGGCCCCCTCCGGCAAACTGATCCGAACGGTCGCCCGACTTGAGGAATCGCCAGTCTCGCCAGAAGAGACCGAAGCGATCCTGAGCGGCCCCTATCCCCATCTGCGCCTGTATCTGGGCTTCCTGAACAATCGCTATCAGCTGACTCTGGATGAACCCGTCACCCTGGCCATCGGCGACCTGGTCTATCCTCCTGCCAAGTGCGGCAAGGGACTTCGCATCGAGAACAACGTGATCCGAAACGACCCGGGACGCGGCATGGTGCTCAAATGCGTGGATGGCGTGATCGCGGGCAACGAAATCAGCCACATGGGCGGCCCCGGCGTCAAGGCGGAGGTCGAAGCCGAGATCTACGGCACGGGAGGATTCGCCGAGAACCTCGTGATCCGGAACAACCGATTTGACACGGTGGCCGCGCACACCGTCCGAACCGCGAACTTGGGCAAGGCCGGCGCCATCCTGTTCCATTGCGCCGGGAAGAACCTCATGCGATTCGACAACCTGCGTATCGAGAACAACACCTTCGTCAACTGCTACGGGGTAAACATCGTCATCGCCGATGCCATGAATGTATTCATCAAAGGCAATCACTTCGAGAACCCGGGACACAACACCAGCGAATGGGGCGCCGACTACGCGCCATCGGTACAGGAAGCGATCGTCTGGGTCCATCACGTCTCCAACGTCGTCTTGGATGACCAAGAGAGAAACACCTACACCAACAAGGCCCCGGAATTCGCCGCCACAGCCGGTGGCCCGATCCAGGGCGTTCTGTATCCCCAAGAGAAACTTGAAAGGAACAAACGATGAGCAAACGCTTCGACCGACGCCATTTCCTCGCCGGGATGGGAGCCGCCGTTACCGCCGCTTCCGTGCATGGATTCTCCCTCGCCCAGGCCGCAAAGAAGCGCCCCAACGTGCTTCTGGTCACGCTGGACGACCTAGGTCTGGAGGTCGGCTGCTACGGCGACCGGAAAGCCAAAACACCCTATATGGACGCGCTGGCTGCACAGGGCGTCCGCTTCACCCGCGCCTATTGCACCCAGGCCTCGTGCAGCCCCTCGCGCGGTAGCATGCTCACCGGCTTGTATCCCCACCAGAATGGCCAGTTCGGCCTTACGCCGACATTCTCCGTCCACGACGGCACGCCCCTGCTCCCCGCCGTCCTCAAGGGACACGGCTACCGCACCGGCGCCATCGGCAAGATCCACGTGGGCCCGGAGGAGGCGGTCGGCTTCGACTGGCGCGGCGTCGACGCGAAGACGACGCGCCACGTGCGCAAAGTCGCGGCGAGCGCGTCCGAATTCTTCGCTCAGGGCGACAAGCCATTCTTCCTGATGGTCAACTATTCCGAGCCCCACCGGCCCGCCGTGCAGGACATCCAGAAAAACTTCACCCAATACAACCAAGTGGACGGACTTCCCGAGAAGCCCTACCAGCCCGGTGAGGTGCCGATCCCGCATTACTTCGGGGTCGATTCGCCCGAAATCCAAGCCGATGTCTCGGGCTACTACAACAGCATCATGCGCTCCGACACGGGAATCGGGCTCCTGCTCGAAGAACTCGCCAAGGCCGGGATGGCTGACAATACTCTCGTGATCCTGGTCTCCGATCAGGGCCCCGGCTTTACGCGCTGCAAGACCACCAGCTATGAGGCAGGCATTCGAATTCCTCTCATCATTCGCCAGCCCGGCGAGGCAAAAGGACTAGTTCGTAACGAGATGGTCTCAACGGTGGACCTGGTCCCGACCATCATGGATTACGTCGGAATTTCGTTCCCAGGGCCGACAGCGGGGCGTTCCCTCGCTCCCTTGCTGAATGAAGGCGACGTTCCCTGGCGCGAATACCTTTTCACCGATTACAACGCACACGGCTCGTGGGGCCAGTTCTATCCGCGTCGGACGGTGCGGGACGGCCGGTTCAAACTGATCCAGAACCTGTTGCCCCAACGGGAAAACCCCGTGCGGCAACTGACGGGCTGTTCGGCGTGGGACGTCTCCCGCGAGGATCGTTACGACGGCACGATCATCCGCGATGCCTACAATCGCTGTCTGCTCCCCCCCGCCCTCGAACTCTACGACCTTGAGAAAGACCGCTGGGAATTCTACGACCTGTCGCAGAATCCCGAATACGCCGAGGTCCGCGCGCGGCTCTATCAGGTCCTGCAAGACTGGAGGGGTGAGACAAAGGACCCGTTGCTGGACTGCGCGACTCTCGAAGAGATGGAAGAGAAACTGATGAGTTCGCCCCAATACCAGCAGCAGCTGGAACAACGCCGAGAAGAGCGAAGCTGGCGGTGAAATGAAGAATCGGTCCTATAGATCGTCTCATTGGGAGTGCTGAAGCCATGCTTCCCGCCCCCTATTCAAGGAGAGTCCCTATGCAAGATTCCCTCGCACCTCCCAAATCCATTCCCGCTGCCTTGAGAAAGGCTCGGGCACGGTTTGCGCCCCCCAAAGTGTTTTCTCGGTCCGCAAGAGTTTGTTCTCTGATGCTTCTAGTAGTCGCGTCCTCTCTCTGGGCTCAGGAGGAAACTTGTATGGCAAACCCCACCGCAACCCTTGAAAACGAACACGTCCGCCTGGAATTCATCCCGATCGAACGGGCGGGAAAACAGACCTTCGCCCCGCGTATCTCTCAACGCGTCGGAGACGATTGGCGGCAAGTCCCGCTCGATCCGAATGTCGAGGCCTATACGGTTGTTCAAGCCGAAAACGTCCAGCTCGACTTCCCCGGATTCTGGCCCGTCTGGAAAAGCCCCGGCGGATCTTCCCGCGCCCCCCGGTATGCCATCTGGGAAGCCGGAAACGCTTTCTCCTTCTTCCCCGAGTCCGTCAGAGAATCATCCAACGGCGACCTTCGCCTCACCTTCCCCTCCGATCAAATCGGAGAACTCCGCGCCACATGGTCTCTCCGTCCCGACGAGCGGAATTTCCGCGTCCGCCTCGAGTTCACCCCTTCCCGGCCCGCCGACTACAGCCTCGGCTATCACATCTTTCAACGTCGGCCGATCGAGGAAGTCTCCGAACTTCTCCTGCCGTTCCAATGGCAGCGCCTGCGCCTTCCCGAAGAATCCTACACCCTCTTCGACACCTTCACCCCGACCCCTGTCGCGCTCATGCAAACGGGAAAGGACGCCGAAGCCCACACATGGGGCGTTATCGGCGATCCCGAGGAGATCCCCTTCGATTGGCCCTCCCAGAAAACGCCTCACTTCGGCCTCCTGATCCGCAGCGCCGAAGGCCAGGTCCAGCCCGCCATCTACGGTCCCGTGCCCGGTTCCGATGCCGCCCGTTGCGAGTCCGGCCAGACCCTCTCCTTTCAGTTCCGCGTTTTCGCTCTCGAAGGCAACTGGTACGACGGCTTCCGTCTCGCGGCGGACGAGGTTTTCGGCCTGCGCGATTATCGCGAAAACACCCGTGTCTCCCTGACGGAGGCCGCCCTCAACATGATCGACCTCCTGATGGACGACGAACACGGAGGCTGGTGGGAATGGGCGAAGGGTTGGTATCAGATCGAATCGCGCAACGGCGTGTCGAACTCGACACCGCTGTCGGTTCTCGGCCTCTATCGCCTGACGGGCGACGAGGAGGTCTATCGCCGCCGCGCCCTGCCGACGATGGCCTATGCCCTCTCCCGCAGCAATCCCCATTTCTCGCCCATCCCGCAGGACACCGGACGCTACAACAAGGGGAGCATGAACGGCCCCATTGAGCAGTACGGCACGACCACCTATGGCGGGTTCTGGGAAATGACGAGGCGCTATACCGACGCGTACCGCAACATCGCCTTCCCCGAGGAGGGCGTGAAGAAAACGAAGCCCTACAGCAGCCACTGGCAGGCCTTCGACGAGTGGCTGGGCCGCTACAACCTGACCGGCGAGGCCGAGGCGCTCGAAAAAGCTCGCGATCTGGCCGACCGCTATCTTGAAGAAGAAGTCTACACTCCGCCCCGCGAAGACCTCGGCGCCAAGCCGTTCTTCCTCATCCAGTTTCTGCCCGACTGGGAGGGCCTACTGCACCTCTATGAAGCGACCGGAGAGAAGCGCTATCTCGACGGCGCGGTTTTCGGCGCGAGACAGCTCATGACCGGCCTCTGGACCCAACCCGCTCTGCCCGAAGGGCCCGTGACGATCCATCCCGGTGACAACTTCGAAAGCCACATCCCCGGCATCCAGATGCGCAAGGGCGACACGTGCTTCCGCCTCGGCTACGAGCAGGACGGACCGAACCCGCGGTTCGGACAGCGCGTCGTCCCGATCCAGGAGCACGAGGTCGAGCCGTGGATCGTCTCCAACATCGGTCTCGGCTTTGAGCAGCCCACGACCATGATC
>JABMPG010000326.1 GCA_013203855.1 bacterium | reverse complement strand
GGCAACGACCGCGCCACCCGAGCCGCCGCGCTCTACTGCGACGTGGTGAGTTTCAACCGCTACAACTACTCCGTCGAGGATTTCAACCTGCCGGAAGGCATCGACAAGCCGGTCCTGATCGGCGAGTTTCATTTCGGCGCCCTCGACCGCGGCATGTTCCACACCGGGCTGAAGACGGCGAAACACCAAGAGGAACGGGCCAATATGTATGAGTCTTACGTGCGTGGCGCGCTGGGGAATCCACAGATTGTCGGGACCCACTGGTTCCAGAACAAGGACCAGGCCACCACGGGCCGCCCCGATGAGGAGAACTACCAGATCGGCTTCCTCAACGTCTGCGATCGGCCCTATCCGGAGATCGTAGAGGCCGCGCGACGGGTGGGAGCTGAACTGTATGAGGTCCGGATAGGGGCGGGAAGGAAGTAGGTCTGGTCTCAGGAAGTCTAACTGACCTCAGAGCATCTTTGGCAGTTCATCCACCGGCCTGGCCGCCTGATTCGCCTCGATGGATTCCTCGAAATAATCGTCGAGGAGTTGGAGCTGGAATTCTTTCACCACGTCCTGAGCGGAGATTCGGTCTGAGAGGCTCAAGATGAGGGCCGGGCCGACATTGGCGGGAATAGAGATCTCGATTTCGTCCTTATATTTGCGCAGAATGTCGGGAAACTTGCCCCGGTTTCGGTCGAGATGCACCATGGCTCGGTCCAGGTTGACCCGTCCGATCGCCGCCCTGAAGGGGGTGCCCTGGGTGTAGCAATGATTCTCCTCGACAGACCGGCCGAAGGGGTCGAGAATCCCGCCGCCGATGAAGGGAAGAGCCGCGACGAAACAGGCGCGGCAGTCGTAAGCCCACATCTGCTGCATCAGGCCGCCATGATACATGCTGGCGAAACAGAGGATGTCGGGCCGGAGTGGCTTGTAGCCCATCCGTAGGGGATGGTAGTTCAGATCGAAGCAGATCGCTCCGCCCAGACGGCCAATTTCGGTCTCGAACACACGCGGGCCCGGCCCGGGGGTCAGGCCGCCGTTGAGTTCGGTCTCAGTGAGAAAGGTTTTGTGGTAGACGCCGGCGATCGCGCCCTGACGGTCGATGAAGGCCAGTGAATTGTAGACATGGTCGCCTTCGCGGAGCTTCACCGACGCGGCGATCCAGGAATCCATCTTTCGCGCGTGTTCGCTGTAGAGCGAAAGGAACGGCCCGGGATTTCCCACCACTTCGGCGGTCTCTGGCGTCTGGCCAAAAGCTTCCACTCCCTCGCAGAGAACAATCAGATCCAGCCCGAGATCCTCAAGCGCCTCGAGCCGTTCCGCCGTCTCGCGCCGGACGATCTCGCCAGACTCTTTCCCCCCGCGCTCAGCGGTGGTGCTGAAAAACGTCGCGGCGATTTTGACATAGCGGGCCATAGATTCTTCCTCCCGTGCTGGATTCCAGGGGCTTCCTGAGCGCCTGAAAATCACCATACGCCCGCCATCATTTCCGGGAAAGGGGAAAGCGGGCGGAAGGGCAGGGCTTGTGCTTCCCAGCGGCGAAAAAGTAACCTTCCGGGCTTGACAGGCTTTTTCACTCTGTGCCAGAATGCGACCGAAGCGGTGGTCCTCCGGGCCCCCTGCTTTCATGTTTGCCGCCTGGCGGCGTCTTTCCCCCTCACGAGTTCCTTCGGCGGATGCGATTCGGATCCGCAGAAAGGATGGTTCTCGAACATCGAATAGCCAAACGTCTTCCTGGTTCCGGTTCCCGCGCCCTTCCAGTTTTAACTACTGACTATACCCGCAGCCCAGCAATCAGGAAAAATCCCGTTCCTCTACTTCCCGCAAAAGGAGACGTTGCCATGAAACGCCCCGTAGTTAGTCTGCTTGTGCCAGCCGTTGTGTTGGCCGCCCTGCTGTCCCTCACCGCGTGCACGGTGAGCCCCGAAAAGTCCCCCGCCTATCTGAAGCTTTCCGAGAAGGTCAAGGAAATCCTGGAAAAACAGGAAAGCAACCAGCGCAGTCTCGAAACCCTCTACGTTGAAGTCGACGGCCTCATCGACGATCTGGAAAAGATGAAGACCGATGTGAAAACCCTCGCCGCTGCCGGCGGATCCCAGAAGGACGTTGCCCTGGCCATGCAGAAGGTTTCGGCTCTCGAAGAACAAGTCAAAGTCGTCACCGCTTCGCTCGAAGCCAACAAGAAAGAGCTGACCGAATCCAAGTCGGCCGTTGCCAGAATCGGGAAAGAAGCCGCCTCCCGTCCGGCCCGGACCGTCGATTCTTCCTCGAAGACGTCGGTCGCCACAGCCAGCGCCCCCGCTCCGGCCAAACCCAGCGGTTTCTACTACAAGGTTCAGCAGGGCGACACGCTTCAGAGCATTGCCGGCAAGTATGACGTCACGTCGGCGGATATCTGCCGGGCCAACCGCCTGCCCCTGAGCGCGGCCATTTATCCCGGCCAGTCCATCTACATCCCCCGCGGTTGATGCCGGAAGACTCCCTCCGCATTCTGCCGCCCCAAAAAGGCGCGCCGCCGGCCCAGGCGTTTCAAGTCGAGACGCCGGACGGCGGCGCCTTTTTTGCCTACGCGCACCCCCACCCGGCAATCACCGCTACCGTCGTCCTGTGGGATCGTCGCCGCCGGGCCGCTCTCTTGGTTCGCCGGGCCCACGAGCCCTATCAGGGACAATGGTGTTTTCCCGGCGGCTTTCTGGAAGTGGGAAAGGAAAGCCTCGAAGAAACGGCAGCCCGCGAGATCTCCGAGGAGACCTCTCTGGAGATATCTCCCGATCGCCTGCGCCTGCTCGATGTCCGGTCCGCGCCGGACCGAGACCCGCGAGATCATGTGGTGGATGTGGGCTTCTTTGTGCAAGTCGAGAGCGCGGAGGCCCGGGCTGGAGACGACGCGGCCGAAGTGCGCTGGGCCAGTGAGGAAGAGATGGCCGGCCTGCCCCTGGCCTTCGACCATGCCCTGCTCTGGCGACGGGTCGTGGAGGGGCGGGTGATTGCTGGCTAGGAGCGTTCAGAAAAGGAGCACAGCCGGGGGCGACTGTGCCACAAACAGACCCAGGCGACTGGTTTCTGTCCCCTGTCTCCAGTTGCTTGCTACTCACTCCCGGTCACTTGCCCGCCGTTTCCCCTAATGAAAATCGAGTGGGATGCCGATTTCTACTACAGGGCCGCCCCGGGGGCGGTTCTCGTGATCTGTGACTTAACCCGACCATTCCCAAGGGGCAAAAGGGTCCCTTTCCCGTAGACAGGATCACTTCTCATGGATTTAGCATCAATTGTCGGCATCTTCTTCGGCGTTGGCATGATCCTCCTCGGCCAGGTGCTCGAAGGAGGGTCCCCCAAACAGGTCATGCAAGTTACGGCCGCCATCATCGTCTTCGGTGGCACCATCGGTGCGGTCATGCTCCAGTTCAAGCCTGCGACTCTCATCGGAGCGGTCCTCGGGATCAAGACCGTTTTTCTGGGGCACAAGACCGATTCGGTCGGCCAGATCGAGCTGATCGTCGATTTTGCCCGCCGGGCCCGGCGCGAGGGCATCCTTGCCCTTGAAAAAGAAATTCCCAACGTTTCCGACCCCTTCTTCAGCAAAGCCCTCAGCATGGCCGTCGATGGCCTCGAGCCCAAAACCCTCTATGAGACAATGGAAACCGAGATGGCCACCGTCGAAGAGGAATGGAAAGAAAAAGCCGAGGTCTGGGAGGCGGCGGGCGGATACCTGCCGACTGTCGGGATTATTGGCGCCGTTCTCGGCCTGATCGTGGTGATGGGAAACCTGACCGACATTGAGAAAGTGGGCGAGGGCATCGCAGTCGCTTTCGTGGCGACCATCTACGGCGTGGGTATGGCAAACCTGATTTCCCTTCCTATCGCCGGAAAACTCAAGGCCACCGGGAAGCAGATCGTCAAGTTCAAGGAAATGACCCTCAAGGGCGTCCTTCTCATCCAGGAAGGCATCAACCATTCGATCATCGAAGAAGAGTTGAAGGGCTACCTGGACGAGAAGACCCGGGCGAAATTCGTCAGCCCCGGCGGAAGCGCCTGAGGAGGCAATCTCGATGGCACGCAAAAAACAGCCCGAAGCGCACGCCAATCATGAACGGTGGCTCGTCTCCTACGCCGACTTCATCACCCTCCTCTTCGCCTTCTTTGTCGTCATGTTCGCTACGGCCCAGACGCCCGACGCGAAAAAGGTCAAACAGTTCGAGGATTCCTTCTCCGCCGCCATCTCCGGCACTACCATGTGGCCCGAGCCGGGCGGCCTCGGGGCTGGAGTCAGTCCGGCCGGCGGCCACGACATTGTCTTTGTCGGCGTGAGCGACGCCTATGAGGAAGGCTTGACCAAACGCGAGGAAGACGGCGACAGCCTCGACGATGGCTTCTTCGAGTCTCTCCGAAAGGCCGAGCCTCAACAGGAAGAGCCCCCTGTCCCCGAAGGGCCGGAACCGAACCCCGGCCTGGGGGCTATGGGCTCGCCGGTGATGGAAGAAGTCTATAAAGACTTGAAGGACGTTCTGGCCAAGGAGATCGACATCGGCCAGATCAACATGCGCCAGGAAAAGCGCGGGATCGTCATCAGCCTGGGCGAAGCCGGGTTCTTCGACTCTGGCGCGTCGTTTCTCAAGCCCAAGTCGATCGAGACCGTCGATGTCCTCGCCGGAAAACTGCGCAACCTGCTTCAGAACCGCGACATCATGATCCGCATCGAAGGCCACACGGACGACGTGCCTCTCTCCACCCCGGGGGCCAAAGGGTATCGCGACAACCAGGAACTGTCCACCGCACGGGCCAATACCGTGGTGCGCCGCCTCCGCGTCACCCACGGATTTCCCCCCAAGAATCTCGTCGCATCCGGCTACGGGGAGTATCATCCCGTCGCCTCCAACGCCACCGAAGAAGGGAGGGCCCGCAACCGCAGGGTTGACATCGTGCTGCTCAGCGATGAATTTGCCGCGCAGGAACCGCCGTCCGATCCGGCCTAGACTCTCTGAAACCCATTTCGGCGACACCGGCGGAACTTGCGTTCGTCCTCCTGTTGTCGTAACCTGATCCCGTTGAATTCTCCGATGGCGCCTTACCTCCAGGCGTCTGAATGCTCCCACTCCAGCTGCCGAGGTACTTCTACCATGAGAAACGTTCTGTTCCTGCTGCTTGCTCTCTGGGTTTTTGCTACGGGTTGCACCTATCAGCGCCCCTGTCGCGTCGTCGTGATTGATTTCGAGAACGCCACGGGCAACACCGACTTCGATTTCCTCGAAAAGGCTTTGCCCGAGTATCTGCTGACCCGCCTGGCCAACAGTGACAAACTGATCCTCCTCGAGCGTCAGAAAGCGTGTTCGAGCCAGATCAAAGGCGACGGCTGCTCCGACCCGTGGCTGGCCAAATCGCTCAAGAGGGCTCAGTACGTTATCGCTGGCAGCGTCTCCCGTCTCGAACGCAACTTCATCCTGACCGCGCGCATTTGCAACGCCTACAACGGCCAGATCATCCCGGGCACAGCTATCACCCAGACCTGTGTCCAGGAGCGCGAGATCTACAGCCGGGTTCAGAACATGGCCGATTTCCTGGCCGCCCAGCTCCGCGTTCGAGGCGTTGTCACACCGCTGACTAGAAACCTGCCCCAGGCCCCCACAGCCGAGAGCCGGTTCATGCGCGGATACTCGCCCGCCGGCTGAGCCTTGCAGTTGCCCCCACACCATGAGTCCCAAAGCACAACCGAATAT
>JABMPG010000325.1 GCA_013203855.1 bacterium | reverse complement strand
CCGTAGAACAGGTCCGTAACACAGTCCTCTTTGGAGACTACACCGAAAAAACCGCCCATTTTTGATCCTCCATTTCTCCGAGACGCGCCGGACGGCGCCATGAGTCTCTCACCCTACCCGCCCCTTCGGGTCTCGTCAAGAGTCGGAAGGAGGACTTTCCCCAAAAGCTCCGGGCCTTCCCTACTGGAACAAGAGCAGTTGGGCGTCGGAGGTTTCAATCAGCGGTCCGCTTCGAGGTGCTTTGCCGGAGCGGTGGAGGATTTCGGCGAAACCGTCGGCCAGGGCGTAGTGGCGCAAGTCTGGGATACCGAAGATTCGCTGGGCCGCCTTCAGGACGTGATGGGCCAGAATCCGCAGTTTGGTCTGAGTCCCGAGATGCACGGCGGCGCATAGGCGTGCATCTCCGCCTCGCCGTATCAGGCGATGACCGCGTCGGCGATCCGTGCGATATTCATGGTGGCCTCCCGTTCATAGGTTTGGACTTACGCTATGGTTCGTCCCTGTCTATTTGCGAGAGACCCTCCTGATTCCCAGCAAAAAGTTACCCCAAAAATCCGCGAGAAAAGAGTGGTTCCAGCTGCGAACTCTCTCGGTGTACTGAAGTCAAATAACTTGCGGGAATTCACGCAGGATTCCTGGGGAAGACATCGTCGTTTTATTGACCCTCGATCTTGACTTCCCATCCCGCCTCCTGTAAAATCAAAAGCCTCTGTATCCTACGGAGGCAGGAGGAGACTACATAACATGGAAAAGATCAGAGCAGGCATCATCGGCGCCACCGGCATGGTGGGCCAAAACTACGTCAGGCTGCTGCGCGACCATCCCTGGTTCCGCATCAGCTACTTGGCCGCTTCGCCCCGGTCGGCCGGCAAAACGTACACCGAGGCTACAGCCGGACGCTGGCAGATGGAGGAAGAAATTCCCGCCGAGGCGCGAAATCTGATTGTCGGTGACGCCAATGACGTCGAAGCCTCCCGCAAAAACTGCGACTTCGTCTTTTCGTCCGTCGAGATGGACAAGGAACTCGTCCGCGAACTCGAAAATAAATACGCCGCCGCCGGCCTGCCCGTCGTCTCGAACAACTCGGCCAACCGCCACACGCCCGATGTTCCCATGCTCATCCCCGAGATCAACCCGGACCATACCAGCCTGTTCGAAACCCAGCGCAAGAATCATGGTTGGGACAAAGGCCTGATCGTCGTCAAGCCCAACTGCAGCCTTCAGAGCTACATCACCCCGGTCTACGCCCTCATCCAGGCCGGTTACCCCATTTCGCAAATGATTCTCACCACCATGCAGGCGGTCTCCGGCGCTGGCTACCCCGGCGTCGCGTCCCTCGACATGATCGACAACGTCGTGCCCTTCATCGGCGGTGAGGAAGAGAAATCCGAACGCGAACCACAGAAGATTCTCGGCAAGATCGAGAACGGCCAAGTCGTCTACGACCAGAGCATGAAGATCTCGGCCCACTGCAACCGCGTGCCGGTCATCGACGGCCACACGGCCTGCGTCAGCATCGGCTTCGGCAGCAAAAAGCCCTCCATCGACGAGATCAAGGCCATCTGGCGCGAGTTCAAGGGCGTGCCCCAGGAACTCGACTTGCCCTTCGCGCCACGGCAGCCGATCATCTATCGCGAGGAAAAAGACCGGCCTCAGCCCCGCAAGGATCGCGACGCCGACAAGGCCATGGCCGTCAGCGTCGGCCGTCTGCGCGAGTGCCACGTCTTTGACTATCGCTTCGTCGGCCTGTCCCACAACACCGTGCGTGGCGCGGCTGGCGGCGGAATTCTCAACGCGGAGCTGCTCAAGGCTAAGGGCTTCATCGGCTGAGGCGGATTCACGAGCCTACAGAACCGGAGAAAGGGAAGGCGCTCGACCGTCTTCCCTTTTTCTATGCCTTGGCTTGCTTCTCTGACAGCACCTCGTTCGCCTCGCTCAGGGCATAGATCCAGATGGCCCAGGTGAAGTACCCGAAGTTGTAGCGGAACATGTAGAAGAGCATCCCGAGCAGAAACAGGACGCACTCGAGGGCGATCCATCCCGCCAAGCGCCTACGCGTTCCGCCCCTCGTCGTCTGCCAGGCCCGGATCAGCATCGTCCACCGCAGAAGGCAGAACGCGAGCAGCGCGGCGGCGGCCGGAAGCCCGCTCTCGGCCGCAGTCTGAACCCACAGATTATGCAGGTGCTGAAAATCCCGCCCCGCAAGTCGTTGAACCCGCAATCGCGAATCAGCCTCTTCGCTTTCGAGATACTTGTTGTAGATTCGTTCGATATTCCGGGTGCCGTAACCGTAACCGCTGAGCGGAAAGCGCCGGACCACTTCGACACCCCAGTGCCAGCCCAGGAATCGCTCCTGCATCGAGGTCATCGGCCCCTCGGTCGCGTACATCGCGGGTTTGAAGGCATCGACGAAGAATGTCCGCTTTGGCGCGGGCATCAGCAGGATGAGGATGACCCCTGCGGCGGCCAGCCCGACAATCGCGGGCAGAGCCCACCGGACTCGGATCGACAGGAGCAGCCACAGTCCCAGCCCGCCGATGCCGAACACGAGGGCGCTTCGGGTGGAGGAGAAATACAGGACGCAGAATGCCGCGGCCACCGTGATTAGCGCCAGCCACTCGCACCCTCGGCGGCGGCGTTTCTCCACGCGGAAGAGGGAGATCAGAAACATGAAGAGGGCGGCAATGCCAAGATAACTCGTTTGATTGAAGATTCGGCGGGGAAAGGTGAGGCGGCGCTGAGGCAGGAAATCCTCGGCTCCAGGCTGTTCGACATGGATGAAACTCCAGGCCGCCAGCCGCTCGCGCAAAGTCTCTCCGCCCCACAGGTCCAGCAAACCGATCCCGGTTCCGGCGACTACGAGTATGCCAAGACCGTAGAGGAAAAACGTCCCGCTCAGCCTCCGCACGCGCGGGTCATGATGGGCCGCCCGAAGCCACGAGAAAAGAAACGCCACCAGGAGCGCCTGTTCCGAAGTGAAGTCGTTGAAACTCCGCGCTGTGTATCGGGATGAGAGGATGCTGGCGAACCGCAGCAGGAAGAACAGGAGTACCAGAAGACCCGCCGCCCGAAGCCAGGCTCCATATCGCGCATGGCGGTTCAGCACAAGAGGCGAAGCGAGCCAGATCGTGCCGATGGTGAAGTAGAGCGCCCGATTTGAAAAGAGCCGCTCCATCAGTAGGCCCGTGGTGATGTGCGGATGAAGGCGATGAAGCAACAGGCCGTAACCCACCGCCGCAAGGATGGCCAACGCCGTGACCACAAGCCTCTTGAGAATCGGCCGTTCCCGGTCCGACGCGATCAGGATGAAGAACAGAACGTAGAAGAAGGTCGCATCGTTTTCGCGGCTGCGATAGCTGAAATCCGGAAAATAGAAATCGACGCAGCCCACGACCGCCGCGAAGGCGAAAAACGCCGCCAGGAACCCCACGGGCACCCGGAAGGGAGAATCTTTCGCCAGCCGGTTCTCGTCGGTCACTTCATACCCCTCAGGATTTCCCTGTAGTAGCGCACCGTTTCCCGGGCCGAACATTTCCACTCGTAGCGCCCCGCCGTCTCGCGGCCCCTCTCGGCCAAGCGTCGACGAAGCGATTCATCGTCCAGCAGCTGGCGTAATTGCCGCGTCAGATCGCACGCATTTTCCGTCTCGAAGAGAAGCCCGTTCTCCCCATCAGTCACCATCTCGCGATGGGCGGGGATGTTCGAACACACCACGGGCACTCCGGCCACCTGGAACTCAAGGACGTTGAGGCCCAGCCCCTCGAGATTTGACGCCGAGACCCCGATAGCCACGCGCGGAAGGAGGTGTTGAGGCGCCTCGACCGCATAGAGAAATTCCCCTTCCTCGGGACGAAACATCTCGTCGAACTTCCGGCGCATCTCCACTGCGTCCTGTTCTACCCCATACGAAACAAGCAGGCAGAAGATGGGATAGCCTTCGTCGAGGAGGGCGCGGCAGGCCGCGAGAAAATCATCGATTCGCTTGAGGGGAATGATGCGGGCCAGTTTCGCGATTATGAGACGGTCGCCGGCCGCTTTGATGAGATCTTCCTCAAGCGCCGGATTTGGTGGCCAGCTCGGCACGTCATCCGCCCCGTCCGGCACGATATGAATGGGGAAATCCGTTTCGCCCAGCCATTCCTGAGTATGGCGACGAATAGTCTCGGTGCAGGCGATGAGACGGGCGCTCCTCAGGGCCCGTTGCTCAAGCCGAGTCTGCGTGGCGCTCACCCCCTCGCGCCGGCCCGTGTAGAGACTATGCAGGTGCACCACCAGTGGCACGCCACCCGCCATCCCCGCCGCGATGGCAACGGGCACGACAAAGGTCGGCTCATGCAGATGCACGACGTCCGTCTCGAATTTCCGAATCTTATCCGCCAGTTCCCGCATCTGAGAAAAAATCACCCAGTTGTACTGAAAGGTAGTGAAACGAAAGCGGCGTTTGACGACGGGAATGTCGGGCCGTTTTCGCAGGGCCGCCGGTGTTTGCTGTTTGCGGCCAAAAACGAAAAGGCACGTCTCCACCTCATCGGTCGGCATGCACAGCGTGGTCTGAACCGCCACCTTCGCGACCCCGCCATGGGCCAGGGGGGAGACCAGCCGCAGGGCGCGAATCCGACCGGAGGGCCGAGTATCCCGACGCAGGACCCGACGGTTTCGCTGACCGTAAAACCAGGAGAGAGCGGCGAGAATCCGATCGAAGCAAAACTTGGGAAAGGGCCGTTTCCGAAGGCGGGTTCGCTTCTTCTCGCCCTCCGCCACCTCCGGTTCCAGTTCGACGATGAGTTCGGGAGGCATCTGCCCGAGCGCCCGGAAGGCGTAGATAGCGGCCCGTTTCTTCTTTCGGGAGTTTTCCGCTCGGAGATTGGTCACAACCGAGTCTCCCGGTACCAATCCAGGATCATCTGGGCCACGCCGCGCCAGCTATGGGCCTGGGCGATCTCATAGGCATCTTCGGCCATCTCCCGGGCGCGGTCGGGATGGCTGTAGACCTCGAGAATCTTTTCCGCCAGCGATTGGGCGTCGCCCTCCTCGTGCAGAAGAGCGTTGCGGCCCTCCTCCACGATGTTCGGGATATCGCCCCACCGCGCCGCCACGATGGGCAGCTTCAGCGCCATGTATTCGTAGAGTTTCATGGGGCAACCGTACAGGTTCTGCTTGCCCCGATAGGGCGCCACCCCCACGTCGCATGCCCGCAGCAGCGAGGGCACTTCTGGGTGAGGCACCGTCCCGGTAAACTCCACGATACCCCCGAGACCCAGACCCGCCGCCTCGCCTCGCGCCCGGTCGAGTTCCTCTCCGCCGCCGATCAGCCGCAGCCGCAGTTTCGGAATGCGATCTCTCAGGATTGCCGCCGCTTCGAGAAGGACCTCCATGCCGTGATAGGCCTTGAAACTGTGGACGCAGCCGATGGTGAAGGAGCCGTCCGTAGGGCCGGATTTGCGCGGATGGAACAGCTCCAGGTCCACCGCGTTAGGCGTGACAATGATCTTTGACGGGTCGATCCCAAAGGAGACAACCTGCTCCTTGAGCTCGGCGGTGACCGGGAGAATCAGTCCGGCCTGCCGGAACGTCTCGCGTTCGATCCGCTCGGTCCGGCGTGCGAAAGCGATCTCGCCGCGCATCTGCCGTTCGATGGCGCAGACCGCGTTCACCTCCAGCACGAGCGGTGCGCAATAGCGCTTCCTCAAGGTGGCATACGGCCAGGCCAGCCAACTGTTGCGGGCATAGATCAGGTGCGGACGCCTCTCGTCGCAGCCCGTTCGAACTCCCCGATAGAAATCCCTCTGCCAGGCGAGCAGACCCAGCGCCGTCGCCCAGTTCGGCGCCACGCCCCCCTGCCCCAGGCGGCTCAGAAACCCTTCGGCCACCCGGCGCTGCACCCAGTTCGTCCACCCCGAGCGAGCCACCTGGGTGACCTTGTAGCCCTTGATCTTGTCTTTCCCCTTCCGCATGGCATATACGTCCACCTCGGCATCTTCCTGCTCCAGGGCACGCACCAGGGAACGCGCGTGGATCGACGCCCCTTTCTGCGAATCCAGGTACTTCACGCCGGGGTCGGCCAGCAGATAGGCGATACGTGGGGGAAAGGCGTCCGGAGGCGCGGGAGAAGGCGTCATAGAGTGGCCAGAATCAAATCAGGGGAGGTTTTGGGACGGTTCGTCGGGCGGTGGATTATGAATCGAGCAGTAAACGGTTCGGCCATCGGCGCCAATGGTGTATTGCCCGCCTTCGGGACAGGACGGGACGGAGCTCGTTCCCTGCTGGAGTTTGTCGAGCGTAGGCTTCTCGCCGAGGTGGTTGATCTCCCACATCGAGATCTGATTCTGGACCAGGTTGCGGTTCACGTTGCAGGCCGTGTTTTTGGACCGGTTGATGGACATGGTGGCCATGTTGACCTGGTTGGCCTTCTCTTCCGGGGCAAGCTGCTTATAGGTGAGAATCGCGATGATCGCCAGGACGATCAGGAGGCCAATGAGGTAGAACCCCCGCCGGGAGGAATTGTCACGGATCAGCATGAAAGCCTCCTTTCAAAAGACATAGGTCGCGTCTGCCCGCTCCTGAAATCAGTATAGGATCTCCCCGATCCACGCGCAACGGGTTTGGAGTCCTATAGGTCGGAATCTCAGCCGGGGGCGATCCCAGGGGTGACTGTGCCACTTCTCAGAATCCCAGCAGGCCTGTCTCGCGGGCCACTACGATTCGCCATTCCGTTCCGTGCAGACCAACCGTTCGCCAGCGACAGCGCTTCGGGACGATGCGACCCATCTCCGGGCCATAGAACCGGTACCGCCCGCTTCCCTCAGGTTCCGCCACGATTTCCCGTGCGGTGGCCAGAAGATCCTCGAAAGGCTGATAGGAGAGCTCCTCGAAGAGGTTGGAGCCCCCGTCTCGGCCATCCCGGTCGAAGAGAACGTGCCCGTCCGTCTCGATGATCCAGCAGTCGCAGTCCGTCCCGCGCAGACTTTTGTGGAGAACATCCATCACGAACCGCGAGGGCCGGATCCGAATGAACAACGTCCCCGAGGTCTGGCCGTCAGCCACGGTGAGAGGATGAGCAAGATCGATGCTGCAGAAACCTTCGCTCTGGAAAACATGGGTAAGAAGCGGCGCGGGGGGGCCGTTGTCCCGCGCCATCCGGGCCGGCTCCGACAACGACATTCCTTCGAAGCGCCGGTAGAAACTGGGCTCTACACAGCGGATCACTCCCTTGGCGTCCGTCCTGACCACGGCGGTGACATCGGGATGTTCGGAAATGAGTTTGGAGAGAAGAGGGCGGGACTCGGGCAGGGAGAGCCCTTGGGCCGCAATATCCCGCGCGGCCTGGGCCAGGTTCCGATCCATCTCGTCCAGAACGGTCTGAATCCGCTGGGCGATCTCGTCCACGTCGAGAGACCCGCGGGGGGATTGTCCCCCCTTGGGCGAGGCGCAGCCCGCCAGCAGGGGCAGGGCTATCGCGAGAATCGTCAGATATTGAGCCGTTTTTTTCATGGTGTGGATGGTCGTCTTCGGGATGCGTTCCCGGACACGCGCCCATCATCCTTTTTGGCCGGGGACCTGTCAAGTGCCTAAGCAGAATCCGGTCCGCCAAGAAACCGGTATTGCCCCTTTCAGAAGCACTCTATTCTGCCGAAGAGAAATACAGAGCGTCCGGATGCCTTCCAGGGCGGATCATCTCCCCTTTTTGCCGTCCAGAACCTTCAGGAGCCGATCCATGCGACATGAGTTGTTGAGCAACGCGGCCTTTCTCGCCTCCTATGCGCGGCGCACCCGCGTTCTCGTTCCCGTCTCGGTTTTCGCGCTTGTCCTCCTGCTGGCCTTCCTGGCGTTCAACGCCACCCACAAAGCCCTCGAGCGCCAATCTTTCTCGATCTGGACAAGAGAAACGGCCGCAGTGGCCCGAACGGCCGAAGCGTTTCTCCAAAAGAGCGTTCGCGACGAGGTCCGCCAAGTTGCCGAACGCCTCCAAACTACGGACTCTTCTCTCCCGGCGACCGATCCCGCCCCGGCCAGCCTCGGGCCGCACGGCGCGATCTGCCGGATCGGCCCCGAAGGCGTGATCGTTGAGTCTTCCGCGGAAGGAGGACACTTCGAACGTCTGTTGGCCCGAAGCATCCAAATCGAGCCAGAGGTTCAGGGCAACGGCGGATTCCTCGAAACCGCCTGGCGCGTGCCCGGTAAGGCGGAAATGCGTTCCGCTCTGATCTACGTGACCTCTCCGGACAAGCGGGGACGTCGCGCCGCCGCCGCCGGGTTCCTCCACGAAATCATTGCCGAACTCGACGTGCCGGAACTTTCTCGGGCCGAGAGGCCGTTCATCGTGTATGACGAGACCGGGCGGACCCGCCATCAAGCGCCTGGCTCCGAAGCGGGAATTCCTGCCGAGCCGTCCTCTCTCTCCCCGCAGGAAATGAGTAATATCCGGGAGAAAGGGGAGGGCTATGTCGCCATGGAGACCGGTGACAGGGCCATCGGAAAGGCTTCGTGCGAAGGCTTCTTCTTTTTCCATCACCTTCCGGGCCTGGGCTGGACCGTCGCCACGGTGATTCCAAAGGGATCTCTGGTGCCGCCGACTCTCCACGGCCTCCGATCTTCCCTTCGCCGGACCAGCGGCGGTCTTCTGGCGTTCTGCGCCGTCGTTCTCGGCGCGGGGGCTCTCTTTCTGAGCGTACGCACCCGGAAACTCCAATCCCGCACACCCCTGATCGTGGCGGAGCAGGTGGGACTGCGGACCGAGGAACTCCAGAACCAGACCCGTGCCCTGCAGAAAGAACAGTCCAGCAGCCGTAAGAACATCGAGCGCCTCGAAAGCGCCAACCGCGATCTGTCCAACTGGGTGGATAGTCTCAAGCAGACATCGCGGGAAATTCAGCTCCTCAACCAGATGGGCGACCTCCTGCAGGCTTGCCGCACACTGGAAGAGACGGACCGCGTCATCGTCCAACTCGCCCGCGAGCTCTTCCCGAACGACAGCGGCGCGCTATGCCGCTACAACGATTCGCAGAACGTCTTCGAGACCGTCATCATCTGGGGCGACCCCCAGGTCGAGGAGGGCGATTTTCTGATGGAGGACTGCTGGGCCCTGCGCCGGGGCAAGGAGCACGAGGTAGACAACCCGGACGGCGAACTGACCTGCCGTCATGTCTCGGGTACACCTCCCCAGGGCTACATCTGCCTGCCCATGATGGCCCAAGGGGAACTGCTCGGGCTGCTTCACCTGCAATGGGGCCCGACCGAAACCTCCCTTCCCGAGGAGGCCCGGGCCAATCAACTCGAGGCGAAAAAACGCTTGGCTTCTACCGTCAGAGAGCAGTTTTCCCTCGCCCTCGCCAACCTCAAACTGCGCGAGATGCTTCGCGTCCAGTCCATTCGCGATCAGCTCACCGGCCTCTACAACCGCCGGCACATGGAAGACTCCCTGGCCAGAGAAATGCACCGGGCGCGTCGCCGCGAAAAACCCATGGGTATCATTATGCTGGACGTGGACCACTTCAAACGCTTCAATGACACCTATGGCCACGAAGACGGCGATATTCTGCTGCGCGAGCTGGGCGCCCTCCTTCAGGCCAACGTTCGACTCGAGGACATTGCCTGCCGCTATGGGGGCGAGGAGTTTATCGTCATTCTTCCCGATGCGCCCATCGAGATTGTCGCGCGCCGGGCCGAGGTCCTCCGCAAACGAGTGGCGGACGGGCTCAAGATCAAGCAAGACCCCGTTACCGTTTCCGTCGGCGTTTCCGTTTTCCCCGATCACGGCCTGACAGCCGAGGCGGTCGTCAGCGCAGCGGACCAGGCCCTCTACCAAGCCAAAAAACAGGGACGCAACCAGGTCGTGGTCTGCCAGCCCCGAAATTCCGAGGAGGTGATCGAGAAACAATGAACCGTATCAATCGCCGAAACTTCCTGGCAGGCCTCGCTCCGCTCGCAGGGTTTGCTCTCTCCGCCTGCCATCCGAAACACCCTCAGGCCACCTCCCTCAACGCCCCGGAGATTCCCCGCCTGCGCTTTCTCGTCGCCAACGATCTTCACTTCAGCCTGCCCTACGAAGGACCCGGTGTTTACGCCGGGGTCAACCGCCGCATTGAGTGGCTCCTGGCCCGAACCCGCCAGAACGATCTCGCAGGCAAACTCGATTTCGTTCTTCTCAACGGCGACATGATCCACGGCTCGAACCTTGAGAAGATCCAAGCCGAAATGCCCATCTTCAAGAGCGTGATCGCCGACGCCTTTG
>JABMPG010000324.1 GCA_013203855.1 bacterium | reverse complement strand
TCTCTCATAGAAAACGATATCGTCCAGATCGGCCTTGGCCGCGCGCGCGTTTTCCTCGGCCGCTTTCCCGATCGGGAGAAGAACGTAAAGCCGTTTGCCCGCCGGAATCGCCAGAAGATCCTTCGCCCACTCCTCGTGGCGAAGAAGGGTTCCCTCGATCCAGACCGAATCGTACCCCTCGTCCACAATCGCCAGAAGCATCTGAGTGACCGCAGCCGAGCAGTCTTCAACCCAATAGGAGCCCCACCGTGTGACGTCTGGGTTCATAACCACGGCGATGGCGGCCGCCGCGTTCTTGAAATCCGCCTGGATACGCTCTTCAATCTGGGCCAGAACATTCCGGTCGCGAATGACGACAAACTCCCGATTCTGGAGATTGCATCCCGATGGGGCGACCCGTCCGGCCTCCAGAATTCGAAGAATGACCTCATCGCCAATCTCCGACGGAACAAACCGGCGGACCGAGCGCCGTTTCTGAATCAAGTCATGGAACTCCATGAGGCGTCCTTTCAAAACTGCAAAACCAGTCTATAGTCTCAAGGCATAATTTCCCACACAGAACCAGATAACCGCCAGAAAAATCGAAAAGTCTACTTGAAACCCGTGCGCGAAATCGCCTGAACGAAGAAACGCTGCAGAAAAAAGAAGACGATGACCACCGGCAGAATGGCAATCGTGGCGGCCGCCATAAGAAGATGAAAATCCCCGCTCATCTCTTCGTTGAAGGTCTGAAGGCCCACCATGAGGGTACGCATTTTAGGACTCGTCGTAACAATGAGCGGCCAAAGCAGGGAGTTCCACTCCCCGAGAAAGATGAAGATGCCAGCCGTGATGAGTGCCGGTTTGGAGAGAGGGACCATGATCTGCCACAGGTAGCGAAACCGGCTCGAGCCATCGATCTGCGCCGCATCCCACAAATCGTCGGGGATTCCCATGAAGAACTGCCGAAGGAGGAAAATGCTGAACACGCTGGCCAGCCAGGGCACGATGAGCGCGGGATAGTTGTCCAGCCATCGCAACCCGAAAGTCAGGTCCGGCAGGCCGGCCAGGATGAGGAAATCAGGAATCAGAAGCACCTGCCCGGGAACCATCATCGTGGCGAGAACGAGGTAGAAGAGGATCTCGCGCCCGGGAAAGGAGATCTTTGCGAAAGCATATGCCGCGAGAATTGATGTCAAGAGAGTGCCCAGAGTTGCCACAACCGTGGTTATAATGCTCACCTTGAAGTAGGTGCTGAAGGTGACGGGATTGTCCGGATTCCCTTTTGCTGGCCCCATCCAGGCCTGAACATAATTGCTCCACTGGGGTCCGCGGGTCCGCCGCAGGCTTGAGCCCGGAGTCTCATAGAAAGCCGTCGTATCGCCCAACCGTTCGATCGAGACGACCGTGACCGAATCCATAGACTGAACCTCTTCCCACGACTTCCCGGCGGTCTTCGGAAGATCCACCTCGATTTCGGCGGCCATGTCGGAAAACCCAGGAGGGGGCGGCGCAAAGTAATCCGTGCCGATGGGAAGCCACGTGGGGGGTGACTGGTTGGCGCTTTCGAAATCCTTCAGGCTCGTCGCGACCATCCAGTAGAAAGGCAACATCATAACTATCGCGCCCGGGACGAGGAGGTGATACGCGAGGCAACTGCCAACCACGCGCCACTTGGACCGGGCGAAACCGCGGTACAACACCCACCCCCACAGAAGCGCTTCAAGGACGAGGAAGATGATCAGGATCGGCAGCATAGGAGGAACCTACTGGTAGTGAACGCGCCCGCCCAGCAACCTGTTCTGAAGAAGCGTGACGGCCAGAATGATGATGAAGAGAACATAGGCGATAGCCGACGCGTATCCCAGCCTCCACGACATGAAACCCTCGTCGTAAAGGAAATACACCAGGGTCATCGTCGAGTTGCTCGGACCTCCCCGCGGCGTCATGATGAGCATGGGCACAAACACCTTGAACGCTCCGATCATGGCGATAATCAGACAGAAGAAGGTCACAGGGGTGAGAAGCGGGAACGTGATGTACCGAAAACGCCCCACGGGTCCAGCGCCATCAATCTGCGCCGCCTCGTAGAAACTGGTGTCGATGCTTTGCAGACCTGCGAGGAAGATAATCATGAAGTAGCCGGCGTCCCGCCAGACAGAGGTAATGATGATGGCGAACATCGCGAGGCTCGGCCCCTCGAGCAGCGGGTTCTGAAAATCGATCTGCCGGGCCGGATCGAGGAGCCCCAGCCTTTGTCCAACTCCAGTCAATGCCATTTCGATCACGCCCCGGGGCTCGTTCAGCCACTTCAGACGCTCGATTCCAAATCCAAAACTCTCGTTCAGTATGTCGATAAAATAGTTCGCCAGCCCGAAATTCTGTTGGAAGAAGTAACTCCACACAATCGAGATGGCGACCCAGGCCGTGACATATGGCAGAAAGAAGGCGGTGCGAAAGAAATGAATGCCGCGAATGTTGACGGATAGCAGAAGCGCAACACCCAGAGAAACGATCAGGGTCAGCGGAACGCTCCAGAGGACGTAGTTCAGCGTGTTCCAGAGGGTCTTGTAGAATCGCGGGTCCTCAAGCGCCATGCGATAGTTTTTGAGGCCCACCCACTCGACATCGGCCACCGTGTCGCCACCGTGCCAGTTCGTGAAGGAGACCAGCAGCGACAGGATGACCGGCAGCACCCAGAACACCAGGAGGATGATGCCAGCCGGCGCAAGGAAAGAATAGGCGGCAAACGCATCCCGCGATCGATAATGTGCCAGTTTGAGGGGTTCGTTTGCCATAGGTGTCAGACCAGCCCGACCTGTCGCGCCTGATCCCAATAGAGTCGTTCCACCGATTCCACCATGTGGTCGAGACTGAATACTTCGGCCCGTCGCCGCGACGCGACGCTGAAGCGGTCTCGCACATCGGCATCATCGACCAGTCGGGCGACGGCGTCAAGAACCGCCTCGTCATCACCGGGCGGAACGATCCAGCCGCTCTGCCCGTTCTGAACCGCCTCGGCGTTGCCGCCCACATCGGTCGCCACGACCGCCAGTCCGGCGGCCATCGCTTCGACGAGGGCGTTGCTGAAGCCCTCCTTCAAAGAAGGCAGCACGGCGATATCCGAAGCCTGCAGCAAGGCTGGAATATCTTCCCGCCTCCCCAGAAAGCGGATCTTCGCCTTCAGACCCCGGGTCGATGCCGCGCGTTCCAAAGACGCCCGTTTGGGACCGTCACCCACGACGAGAACATGGACTCCGGATCGGGGTTTCGCGACTTTTTCCGCGATCTGGATGAGCGCCTCGGGGTTCTTCTGTTCGACGAGACGGCCGTGATAGATGATAGCGACATCGTCGGGCCCCAGCCCAAGGGCGGTCCGACTCGCCTCTCGCAGAGACTCATCGGCGAAAGATTCAATGTCCACGCCGTTGTAGATAACATGGACCTTTTCGGGAGGCATAGGAAGGTGCTCCAGGATATCCCGTCGCACACGATCCGAGACGGCGATGATGCCCGAACGCCAGCGGCAGAGAAACCGGTCCTGCATGAGCTGCCGCCGGGTCTCCCAAGTCTCGACATTGTGGACCTGGGCAAGAATAACCGGCGCTTTAGCAAGGCGGCCCGCGATGGTCGCGGGAACGCTGGAGCGGTACATGTGGGAATGAACGATCTGGATTTCGTGACGCTTCATCAGGGCACGCAGGTTCCACAGTCCCCGTGGAGAAAGGCGAGTGGGCATCTCATTGACCTCAACCGGGACTCCGGCCTCCTCAAGGGCATTGGCCAGGGGGCCCCTCTCCCGCAGGCAAACGAGCCGGACGTTGAACCGGCGCTTGTCCAGGCGCGGCAGCACGGCCAGGATCTTGTTTTCGATCCCGCCCACGGGCAGCCAGGTGATGACGCGCAGGACGTTCAGGGGCGGTGTCATAGCGGATCGGAGCTTAGCATGTCGTCCATCCGGGTGAAAGAGAAAGCGGTGGTCAGAATATGAAGCAATCGGATTCAGCCCTTTTCAATCCGGAAACGGCACGCCAGCCACGCCGCCCCTTGCTCAGGCAAAAATTCGCTTCAGATGCCGAACATAGACGTTCTCCAGAACATTCCGGGCGATGATCTCTTCGTTTTCCTCCAGCGCGCCGAGGAACCGCTCGCCCATCTCAGCCGCGACCTTATAGGCCACGTGGAGGAGTTGGCGAAAATGGGGGTTATACTGGGCACAGTCCTGATCGTGACGCAGCGCGGCGGCGTACTCCTCCCCACTCCACGACTCCACCTCGTTCACCAAGGGAAGCCGATTCTTGTCGATATCAATCACGGTGGCGTAGGGTCCACACAGTTCGTCGAACCGCCCGAGAGAAATCTTGTAGACTTCACGGGCGATGTCCAGCCCCGTGCCGCCAGCCTCGGCCAGCCCGATCAGTTCCTCGAGCCAGGTCGTGCCCGCCGTCTTCAGGTGAAGCCCCGCGTCGTACTTGCGGATCGAGCGATTGATCGGACCGTAGATGGAAAACTTGTCGCTGCCGGAATGAACGCTCAGTTTCAGATTCGCCGGAAGGCCGAATTCGGCGACGGCGAAACGGATGACCGCCAGATCCTCGTCAAACTCGCGGGCAAATTGATCGACGTCGCCCTGATAGTCCACGCCCTTGTTGAACCGGCCCGTGAACTTGGGGGCAATGGTCTGGGCGGGGATGCCCTCGTCCGCGATGGCCGCCAGGATGAAGAACATCTCGAGGGGAGTCTGGGGCGCCTGGGTCTCATCCATCGAAACCTCCGTGATGAACTTGCCTTTCCCCTTCTTCGCCTCGATATGGCGATAGATCCGGCCGGCTTCCTGGACGCCCAGCAGGTACCGCGCCGCGATCGCCTCCATCCGTTCCCGGGTCACCTCCAGCGGTTCATCGATACCCGCGATCTCAAGGGCGCCGACATAGCGCGCATGGCGGTCCACGAAGGCCTGAACCTGGGCCGCATCGGCTGCTTCCCCGATGAGGTCGGCCACGTCCAGCGTGTAGAAATCGCTCGCCTCAATGAAGAGATCGACGTTCTTGAGACCGATGTGATCCGCGTCGACATGGTAGGGGCTCTTCCACCCCAGGGCCTCGACGGCGCCATCGGCCTCGCGGCGCACGTCCGAGGGGCTCGTGCCGATGATCATGTGTTCGCGGTGCGATTTGTTCCACACCGGAACAACGTCCATCCCATCGTCCTTCGCGCGAATCAAGGCCTGTAATTGGGCCTTGCCCTGGCGGGCGAAGCGGTCGCCGATTCCCATCGAGTATTTTTCGAGTTCCATAAGTATCCCTTTCCTAATGTGGAGTTCCTCAGTTGGATCATTCGTTCACGATCTCGGAAATGTCCAGAAGATAGATCTGCCTTCCGTCACCGCCGTGGACCGAGTCGATGCAAAGCCGATTTCCCTGTCGATCGCAGCGCGGATGAAGATCGCACCGCCACTCGTCGAGGTACTCTTTTGGCAGATGGAACTGCCCGAGGTCCACGCGCCGTTTCGTGGGGACGTGGAAGAGATACAGGTTCTGCATGCGGTCGGCGCCGCCGGGATAAGAGTCGTTGACGATCCACTCGTTGCCGGGGAGGTAGGTGCAATGGCCGTCGTGGGGATCGTCGATCACCAGTTCGGTTCCTCCGGCGATCTCGTCGAGGACGAAGAAGGCCCACTGGCGGTCCTCCGACCCGGCAAACGCAAGAAGGTGGCGAGGGTCCCGCCAGACGAAGTGTGAGACACGGCTCGTGTCGTTGACAATCCGCAGATCGCTGCCATCGGGGTTGACCGTCAGCATCCCGGTGCCCCATCTGTGGGGCGCGCGCAGCCAGCGATGGAGGAATTCGACCCGCGTGCCATCTGTATTGACCAGGAGATGGTTGAACCAGTGTTTGGATGCGCTCCAGTCTTCTTCCATATAGTTTAGCGCGGCCACCTGCCCGATCGAGACGATCAACTCTGTCTTTCCCGTCTCCAGATCGACGCGCCACACTCCGGCATCGCCCGGGGCCAGCACGTTCACGTTCGGATCGGGAATTCCATTGTAGCCATAGCCCGGCCGCATGTCGCCGACCCGCCGGAAGTCGTTGCTGTAAGCCGTCCGGCCGTCGGGACTGATCGTGTAGATGGGCGTGGGGATTGTTCTCGTATCGCCGGTCTCGACATTCATGATGTGGCTGACGTAGCGGTCGCCTTGCCGGTCGTTCCAGATGATCTCGTTGTCCGAGCCGGGCAGCCACTGGAGCATGCAGCCCTGTTGCCAGCACCAAGCGCGGCTCTCACCCAGTTCAATCCACCGGTCCCCGTCTTCGAGATCGATCATTCCCACCTTGATCACGTCATCGGGGCGAGGGGAACGCCCTTCAAAGTCGACTTCCATGCCCAAGGCAAAACGCCCGGAAGGGTCGAACTGCAATTTGTCGTAGTAGGCGAACCAGTGATATTTCGGTCCCTGGGTGATAGCCCGGATCGGAACATAACATTGGGACTCCGGAAAAACGGGTTCTGTCATTTCTGTTCCTTTCGAAAGAACCAGCAAGAGTGTCAATACCAGCGCCAACCCATCCATTTTGAAGAATCCTCCCGCAGGGCGGCTCGGTCTATATTACCTTCCAGCACCCCAGACAATCCCACCGCATCTGGTCGGCCGTAATCAGGAGAATGTTGGGCTGGTCTGGCATGGATACTTCCATCTCGCGAATCTGACTTTAGACGTGACAGTGGAGACGGCCGTTGAAAGACCGTCCCTGGGCCTTCGCCTCGTTTGCGGCGTTCCGATCGAAGCCGACGATGTTGATCCCCCGGTCAACCGTGCAGGAGTAGATCTTCTCCATGTCGTTGTACTCGGGCTGACTCATGTTGATGGCGGTGAGATTCTCCATCTTCGTCAGAAACGGAATGTAATGATCGCCCCGGCCGCAGAAGTGGACCGCCCCGCCGCCGAACTCGTCCAGGAGGCGTTGGTCATAGGGCCGGGCGAATTCGTCGAAAAGATCCGGAGACACGTTCATCGCCGAATCGTCACGCAGCATGATCTTCCCCCGGATCAGAAGCCCCAAATGGGAATTGAAATCCTCGGCGAAGGGCACGACCTTCGCCCACTCGCGCATATACGCGATATAGGTGTCCGTCACCAG
Organism: bacterium; assembly: GCA_013203855.1. GTDB lineage: Bacteria > Sumerlaeota > Sumerlaeia > UBA8349 > UBA8349 > JABMPG01. Next base: position 830 of record JABMPG010000324.1, on the reverse strand, counting down.
GTTCAGAAGACGGTGGACTCGGTCGCCGTCGGTGTAAAGCGCCATGAAGATCTCGCTCCCCCACAGGAGTTCGCAGATGTCCAGAGGGCCCTGCAGGTCGGGATGATAAATGGGCACCCAGCGCTGGACCTTCGGATAGGGCCGGAAAGCCTCCTGGAAGTGGCGCGCCATATCGAAAACCTTCCGGCCGATCCCGCTCTCAAGGTCCGGAACGCCCGCCTCGATGATCGCGTCGATTCGGCCCGAATCGTGAAAGGGCAGCGTGGTCGGCAAGGTGTCGAGTTCCCCCGGCATCACAAAGGGCTCCACGCCGAACAGGAGTGGCATGATGCCCGTCCCGTAGTTGCAGCGGACGTTGAGAATCCCCCCCGATCCCTTCTCCAGATGATCCGAACACTCGCGGAGCTGCTGGAGCGCCATCTGGTCGAAATCATCCAGAGCAGCATTGACCGAGATCTTCGGCCAGTCCACGCGAGCCGGGGCGCCCTTTGTCCGGCGGGGCGAGAAGATGTCCTCTTGCCATTCTCCTCGGGCGTAACACTTCCACTGATCCCACAGGGCTTGTTCCTGCTCCGGATCGATCCGTTCCTCCAGGTCCTCCAGGCAACGACGAAGCGTCTCGTTCATGGGAGACAACCTTCCTTTACATCCGGTCTTCCGGGATGGGCAGCGGGTCGGCCTCGGAGGGCATGGCGGTATAGTCGGGCATCTCGATCCCGGGCACCAGGTCCTCGATCCGGATGGGCCGACCCTCCCGCATCGAATGATTCGCCGCGATGCCCGTCATGATGGACCAGGCCCCGGCGCGTTGATCCGCCGCCCGCTTGTAC
>JABMPG010000323.1 GCA_013203855.1 bacterium | reverse complement strand
GAGTGGCGCGAGACGGAAGGCATGAGGCGGCTCTCGCGTGTGCACCGTCTAAGCCCCGACGGGCGGGTGAAATGGGCCTTCCCGGCGGACGGTCCCGCCGCCATGACTTTTCTCTACCTGGATGCCGATCCCACGGGGCGCCGCGTGGCCATCCTGACCGGCGAGGAGACGTCCGGCCTCGCCCCTGACCCGCCCCTTCAATCGGGCGCCCTCTGTGTTCTCGACGGAGCGACCGGCCGAATGCTCGACCTCCACATCTTCGAGCCTTTGCGCCCCTATTTCGACCGCGTCCTGTTCTGGCAGTCCGTCTCGGTAGGCCATGACGGCCGCCGCGCGGCGATCGGCTTGCACGACGGCCGTTCTTTCATTTTCGATCTCGAAGACCTGGCGGTAGCACATGCCTTCGATTTCGGCGCGCCTATCCGGATTGGCGGCATTCCAGTGAGCGCGGGCGCCACCTATACGAAGGTTGCGCCGGTCAGCGTCTGCTATTTTCAGACCGGGAACTCGAGCGTACCGTCGGGCGCGGCAGCCGAGCAACGGGCCGTCGCGCCTCCGGGGCCGCACCCCCGGGCCAATGCCATCCACGCCGTAGGTCCCGATGGTCAGGTCCTCTGGCGTTTCCGAAGTGGACACCACTACCAGAACTTTTGGACCAGCGCCGACGGAAGGTGGATGCTCACCAGCGTACAGAAACACGCCAGCGAAACGGCGGGCGATTCTGGTGCCATGCTCTTCGACACCAGACGGACCGGAGGCGGCTCGGACCGATTCGTGTACTACTATCAGACGGAGGGGCTAAGTCTTTTTCAGGCAGGTATCTGCCCTGACGGATCGGCCGTCGCGATTGTGGAAACGCCTTTCCAGAACAATGATCGGCGTCGCGTTCAGGGAGACTACCAGGTACACATCGTGAGGTGAGGGAGATACGCTATGGACTTGCTGCGCAAATTCAGAAGCCGGTTCAGTGGAACGGAGGCGGCCTTCCCAGGCGCCCCGGCGAACTTCAGTTCTGACAAGAAAAGACTCATCGATCGTGCTTTCTCCGGGGAGAGCGGACTGGTCCAGTCCTTCGCCGATCTGGGCGGGGTCTGGGGCGTGCACGGAGCCTATACCTTCTATACGCTTCATCGTTTCGACATTCGCCGGGCTGTGTTGGCCGATTGCTGGTTTTCGGAGACTGTGATGCAGCGGGCTCCCGAACACTCCCATCTTGAACTGGTCCAAGGGGATTTCCGCGACTCGCAGGTTCGGGATCGGATCGGCCGGGTCGACGCGCTCTTCCTGTTTGACGTTCTGCTGCATCAGGTCCATCCTGACTGGAACGAAGTGCTGGAAATGTACGCGGGAACGAGCGATCGGTTTCTGATTTTCAACCAGCAGTACATCGAGTCGGAAAGGACGGTGCGGCTTCTCGATCTTGGCGAGCGTGAATATTTTGAAAATGTTCCCCACGATCCCGACAATCCGGCCTACCGGGATCTGTTCGAGCGGCTGGACCTCCCGGAGCCTGGGCTGGATCGCACGTGGCGCGAATCTCCCAGCATCTGGCAGTGGGGGATCACGGACCTGGATCTGAGAGAGAAGATGAGTTCCCTGGGGTTCAAGGAGACTTGGCACGAGAACTGCGGCCAGTTCATGAACCTAAAGAGATTTGAGAATCACGCCTTCCTTTTCGAGCGTCGCTCCGGCGCTGGCTCCGAACGGTGAGATGCGCCAGTCGGGTCGTGGGGAAAACGGACTCTGATATCACTGAGACATCACGTGTTGAAGGATGGGCAGCCCCGCAGTGGAGGTTTTCTCTGTTGAGGGCCCTTTGACGGAACGTTTCCCGGGAAAGGGCATCTGAAGGATCTACCGCTTCACCAGCCCCAGCAGGCGCAGGGCTTCGTCCACAGTCGAGGCGGGATAGAGCTGGATGCCGTCTTCGCGGCGGGGCTTTTCCTTGGGTGGCGCTCCGTAGACGCATGTGTGGAAGCCCAGCCGACGTGCTTCATTGATGCGTTTTTCCAACTGCCCGACAGACCGCGTTTCACCCGCAAGACCGATCTCCCCGAAGACCGCCGTTCTCTGCTCGATAGGCTGGTTCAAGGCGCTCCCGGCCACGGCGGCGGCCATGGCCAGATCCAGCGCCGGCTCCTCGATGCGCAACCCTCCGGCCAGGTTCGCGAAAACATCCTGATTGGACAGCGGCAGGCCGACCCGTTTTTCGAGAACGGCGAGGATCAGGGCGAGCCGTTTCGAATCCATGCCATGCGAAGACCGGCGCGGCGTGCCGAACCCGCCGTTCGGGCTCACCAGGGCCTGCACCTCGACCAGAAGAGGGCGGGTGCCCTCAATGGCGGCGAGGACGACAGAGCCCGCCGTGTCGGCCGGACGTTCAGACAGGAACATTTCCGACGGATTCGCAACGGGCCGAAGTCCTTCCTCGCCCATCTCGAAAATTCCGATCTCGTTCGTCGAACCGAAACGGTTCTTGACCGAGCGCAGGATACGATAGGAGAAATGGCGCTCGCCTTCGAAGTAGAGAACCGTGTCGACCATGTGCTCGAGGAGGCGCGGGCCAGCCACGATCCCCTCCTTGGTTACATGACCAATAAAGAAAACGGCAAGCCCGGTTTCCTTCGCCATGCGAACGAGCCGCGCGGCGCTCTCTCGGATCTGGGAAACGCTTCCGGGCGCCGAAGTCACTTCCGCCGAGGCCAGCGTTTGGATCGAATCGATCACGGCCACGCTTGGCTTCACCTTGTCCAGAGTGGCCAGGATCGTGTCCACGTCGGTTTCGCACTGAACGAGAAGGCGGTCATGAAAAGCCCCAAGCCGTTCCGCCCGCATCCTTGTCTGGCGGGCCGATTCTTCGCCAGTGATGTAGAGGACGGGCGGCTCGAGGGAAGCGGCCAGACGGTGTGCCACCTGGAGCATGAGAGTCGATTTCCCGACGCCCGGCTCCCCGCCGAGCAACGTGACGGAGCCTTCGACGAGTCCTCCCCCAAGAATGCGGTCGAACTCGTTCAGGCCCGTCGAGAGCCTGCGGCCGTCGTCGCTGGGGATCTGGGTGATAGGCTGGGGCGGACGGGAGGTCAAAGCGCCGAGCCCGGCCGCGTGTCCCGATTTGCCGGCGGGGCGGACTGTCTCCTCGACGAGCGTATTCCACTGGCCGCAGGCCGGGCATCGGCCCTGCCACTTCGGGCTGTCATGCCCGCATTCCTGACAGAGAAAAACGGTTTTGGTCTTGGCCATGGCGAGAGTGGGGGCTGGCCTCAGGGCTGGTCCAGTCCCCGTTCGGTGAGGGTCGAGCCGGAGGGTAGCCCGTTGGCCGGGAACAGACCCGGCTTCATGTCCTGATGGATCAGGCAGTTGCGGCCGACGCGATAGCCATCGGGGATGTGGACGCGCTTCCCGGTCAGGGTAAGGCCCGTGGAAAGGTAGTGTGGGTAAAGGCGGTTGGGGACGCTTTCCTCCTCGACCCCGATGCTGCTTCCGGCGCCGGTGTGGAGGTATTTGTCGGCGACCAGGTAGTTCACCTGGGAGCCCGCGCCGATTCGGGCGCCGTCCATGATGACCGAGTTGCGCACCACCGCGCCGGGGCCGACCACCACGCCGCGGAAGAGGACGCTGTTGATGACCGAGCCGCGAATAACCGAGCCTTTGCCCACCGTGGAATGGATGACTGTTCCATCATCGACAAGGTGCGCGGGAGTGCAGTAGCGGATGGCGTCCTCGCAATTGGTATGAACCCGCCAGCGCGCCAGATCCAGACCGGAGGTGGGATCCAGGCATTCCATGTTGGCTTCCCAGAAGGAGTGGAGGGTTCCCACATCGCGCCAGTAGTTGGGAAACTCAAAGGCATAACAGTTACACTCCCGGATCATGTCCGGGATGATACTCTTGCCGAAGTCGTTGCTGGACTGAGGATTGGCCGCGTCAGCTCGAAGGCGTTCCTCCAGGACCGAACGCTTGAAAACATAGATGCCGAGGTTGGCCTGGTTGGAGATCGGATCCTTCTGGGGTTTTTCCTCGAAGGCTTCGATCCGGCCCTTCTTGTCGCTTTTGAGGAGCCCGAAGCGGTTGGTTTCTTCCCAGGGCACCGGCTGCGTGGCGATGGTGAGGTCGGCTTTGCTGCGGGTGTGGAATTCGAGAAGCTCGCCGTACATCATGTGGTAGATGTGATCACCCGAAAGGACCAGCACCGTGTCCACGTCGAACCGGCTGATGAACGAGAGATTCTGATAGATCGCGTCGGCCGTTCCCGCATACCAGTCCGAGTCGCGGTCTCCGACGTAGGGCGGCAGGCACTTGGCCACGGCGAACCGACCGGTGAAGCCCCAGGCCTCGCCGTTGCCAATGTGCGCCATCAGAGAGTAGGGCTTGTACTGAGTCATCACGCCCATGTAGCGGATGCCCGAGTGCATGACGTTGCTGATGACGAAGTCGATGATCCGGTAGTTCCCGCCGAAGGGCACGGCAGGCTTCGCCCTCTGGTTGGAGAGAATGGAGAGGCGGCTGCCTTGCCCGCCCGCCAGGATCATCGCTATGGTTTCGCCCATCGATGCCGCTCCTTACGCGACCGTGCTGGTTTCGTCGTGATAGGTCTTCCAGTCGCGATGGACCACCTGGTTAATCTGGATCTCTTTCCCCGCGCCCACCTGCACCCCTTGAATGAAATGGGCGCCCTTGCCCACCAGGGTCAACTTTCTCAGATCCGGATCGGACAGGTCCAGCCCTTCTTCGCCCACCCGGCAAAAGGGTTCGAATTCCACGTCCTTGTCGCTCACCACCCCGTGCAGGACGACCCCTTCGTGAACCTGACAGTCGTGGAAGAGAATACAGTTCTCCACGCGCGCTCTCGGCGCCACGTACACGCCCGGCGAAAGGACGGAGCGGATCACCGTCCCTTCCACCACGCATCCCGGCGAGATGAGTGATTCTCGAACGTTGGAGAGACGGCCGAAATAGGGCGAAGGCCGGCTCCCAAGGTCGCGGTCCTGGAGATTGGTGGTCACGTGCTGCTCCTCGGGATGAAGCCGCTTCTCCCCGCGCAGAAGGCGATCATGATAGCGGATGTAGGAGCGAAGGTCCGGAACGTAGTTCCAGTCGCTTTCCATGGGATAGGCGAAAACCCGGCCCTCGCGGACAAGGGGGTCGATCACGCTGGAGGGCAGATCGTGCTTGGCCGTCTCCTGGCTCTCCAGCATCCGCAGG
>JABMPG010000322.1 GCA_013203855.1 bacterium | reverse complement strand
GAGGATGGAGGGCGGGAGGGTCAGGACCCGCTCGGGCCGCTTGCTCGAAAAGGCCCGCTTGACTGAGGTCACGTATTCCACACCGTTGGAAGGCTTCTGGTCTTGTTTCATATTCATGGCACTTTCGGTTTAGGGGGCGGGGGCTCCCATGTTTCTTAGATTTTCACGGGCGCGGCGGGCTTCGAATGACTCGGGTGGCGCGCGCCGGATGATTTCCTGAAAACATTCTACGCCCTGGATTTTGCTGCCTAGCGCGATTTGTGTCTTGGCCAGAATATCATAGGCCTTGAGGTTTTCCGGATCGATCCGTATCGCTTCCTCCAGGGATTCTCGGGCGGCGTTCAGGGCTTGCTTTTTCTGGGAGCCCGACTCGTTGCGGCCTTTCAGATAGTAGGTCTGGCCCAGCCAGAAATGGTACTCGGTGCTGGTTCCGTGCAATTTGGTGGCGTGCTGGAAGTCCTCGGTGGCGGCGGCATACTCGCGCAGGTCGTACTGTGTCATGGCCACGGCGAAATACCATTTGGCCAATTCCTGGCGGTAGGCGTCGGCCTCGGGCGGGTCCTTTTCGATCAAGGCCTCCATTGTCTCGATGGCCTGGCGGTAATTCTCTTCCTGGGCGTAGCGGTGAGCCAATTGGTAGAGTCGTTCCCTGTTTTCGCGAACGGCCGGGGGAACGGTGCCGTTCTCTCGAGCGGGCGTCCCTGAGTCCTCGCGGGAGGCAATCGTTTCCTCCTCGTCTCCCACGGTGTCGGGCGGACGGATCAGGAGGAAGTATCCGGCGACGGCCAGTCCGGCCAGAACACCCAAGAGGATCAGCACTCCGACCAGCCACAGAATCCATGAGGATTTGGGCGCGGCCTGGCGACGGGTCGGGATGGGGCGGCTTGGTGCGGTGCGACGCGGCCGCGGGGGTTCTGGTTCCGGCGGGGATGCGGGCTCGAAATTGTTTTCGGGTTGATGGCGCTCGATGGCATAGACCATCAGTTCGCGGATATCGGACCGCAGGGGAGCGACGGAAGCGGCCTTTTTGAGGAGGGCCTTGGCCCGAGGATAGTCTTCGGCCTTGAGGGCCTCAAGGGCCTGTTGGACGAGTTGGTCTGCATTCATCGCTGGCATAGGCTTATTTCGCGCCGTACTGGGCCCGATAGGCGTCGATGCGGCCGAGTATCTCCTCGTCCAGGAGAACCCGCCCGTCGATTTCGCGTCGCTTCAGGTAGTCGACAATTTCATCGAGGGTGACGATGGCAAGAGTTTTCACGTTGTAGTTCGCGGCGATTTCGCTCAGGGCCGAGCGGTCGGTCTGGCCCTTTTCCTGTCGGTCTACGGAGACGACGAGGGCCCGGAAATCGACTGGCTTGTCCGTGGGGATAGAGCGGAGGATCTCCACCGACTCGCGAACGGAAGTTCCGGCGGTGGTCACGTCCTCGATGATGACGACCCGCTCGCCGCCTTTGTATCGGTGGCCGATGAGCGAGCCGCCCTCGCCGTGGTCTTTGGCTTCCTTGCGGTTGAAGGTGAAGGTCACGTCGTGATCGAACTCGCGCGCCAGGGCGATCGAGGCGGCGACGCAGAGCGGGATGCCCTTGTAGGCCGGACCGTAGAGGTTGTCGAACTCGCTCCCCAGGGCGGACCGGATCGCCTGGGCGTAGAAATGTCCGAGCCGTTCTATTTCCGTGCCGGTTTCATAGTTGCCGGTGTTGATGAAATAGGGCGTTCGGCGGCCGCTTTTCGTCGTGAAGTCGCCGAAGGTGAGCACGCCGGCGCGGACCATGAATTCGATGAATTGTTGTTTGTAGGTTTCCATGTGTTGTGCGACGGGCGGATCAGCCCTCCGGTTCTTCCTTTTCGAGTTTTTTCGCCTCGTCCCAGAATACGTCCATCTCCTGCAGCGTCATGTCTTCGAGGGACCGGCCTGTCTGGGCCGAGCGGGTCTCGATGTGGCGGAAACGGCGCATGAACTTTTCACATGCAGCCTGGAGTGCTTCTTCGGGCTGGACCTTCAGGAAGCGCGACACGTTGACCAGGGCAAAGAGGAGATCGCCCATTTCTTCGAAAACGCGACGTTCCTTTTCACCCGGGGCCTCGTCGGGGTGGATCTCCGCGACCAGTTCTTCAAATTCCTCGCGCACCTTGTCGAGAGCGCCGTCGCCTGTGGGCCAGTCGAAGCCGACTCG
>JABMPG010000037.1 GCA_013203855.1 bacterium | reverse complement strand
GGCCAGCGGCGCTTGACGCGCCCGATGCCGTCGGCCGCCCCGTGATACCAATAGGTCATCCGGCAGGTGACCAGCACCGCGTCCGGAGGGTCGGCGTTGTTTTCGAAAAGGGTGAGTTCCTCTTCGAATGCGTCGACCGGGAGACCGTAGCGTTTGAAGATCTTCCCGGCTTGACGGGCGGGTTCGGGCTGGATGGGGAAGGGTTCGCTGTGGTACTTGCCGGTTCCGAATTTTCGGGGAGGGGGGGTGATTTTCCTGACGGCGGGATGGGCGCGGTCGGTGCAGTCGATGAGGGCAACTTCGTGTCCGAGGCTTCGGAGGTGGGCGGCCCAGTAGAGCAGGCCGAGGGGCCAGGCCCAGAGGTCGTAGGCGGCCACGTCAGTGATCCAGGGGTTGATGAGGAGAATGCGGCTCAAGGAGATCTTGTCAATTTGTTCGGGACTGGTCGGTCAGTCGGAGACCGGTGGCGTTCATTTTGACGCTGAAAGGGGCTGTTTTCATCATGTAGTCGCCCATGGCAGCCTTGTACTCGAGGATAAGATCGTCGATGACGCGTTTTCGCGCATATTCGTCGAAGGTTTCGCCTTGTGCGGGCCGGTGTTCGGTGACGCGGAGAATGTGGAAAGATCCGGGGAGACGGGTTTCGAGGCGGCGGGAGCCGCCCTGGCCGGTGATGAGGCCTAGCCCGGAGGTTCCGCCTTCGGATCGAACGGTACGCTCGGGAGTTTCGACGATGCGGCTGATCTCTCCGGGCTTGAGTTTGATCAGGGCTTCGAGCACTTGGGGCGGGAGATTGGAGTAGCGGTCTATCCAGCCGAGATCGCCGCCCGATTTCCGGGCGACAGGGGAGCTGCTTTCTTCCCGGGCGATTTCCTCGAAATTCGTGCCGCCCTTTTTCTCAAGCGGTTTGAAGACATTCTTGTAGAACTCGGCGCGGAGGTCCTTTTTTTCGTCTTCGCCTGTGCTGAGGGGGATGGCGCGGACGATCTGCCAAGCGTGCATCTGCTCGGGTTGGGTGTAGCGTCCGGGGAATTGTCGGTAGCGGGTTTCGAGGTCCTGATCGGTGAAACGCTGTTGGATCACTCGGAGGATGAATCTGTCCACGAGGAGGGCGTCCCGCATTTCCCGGCGGAGGGTGGCCTCGTCGATCACCAATGCCTTGGAGGGGCCGGTCTGGGTCCGTTCAAACGTCATTTCCTGCTGGATGTCCCGGAGGCGCTGGTCGATTTCCGAGTCGGTCACTTGGAGGCCTTCCATTTTCGCCCGGAGTGTGATGGTCTTGAGGACGGCCCACTGGTGGAGTGCCTTCTCTTCGGCTCGGCTTTTCCGGCGGGCGATTTCATCCAAGATAAAGGAGTCGTCAGTTGTCGGGTCGAGGTCGCCGGTCAGTTCTGTGGCGGCCATTTGCTCGAGTTCGGCTCGGGTCAGCATGTAGTCGTCTCCTACCTCGCCAACGACGACGCGTTGGGGCGGGTAGCGGCGGTAGAGGGGGAGGGTGGTTTCTCGGCTGGGTTCGGCGGACCGGGAGCCGGGTTGGCTCTGGGCCTGGGTTTCCTGGAAAGGCAGGAGGGCCAGGAGGATCAGACAGAACACTCGGATGGGCGGCCGGTGTGACAGAAATTCGCGCATCTGGATATCTAACTCCAAAGAGGTGAGAGTGATTGGGAGGAACTCAGACTGCTTTCGATGGACAGGCAGGGACAAGAATTCGGAAGGCGGTCCCTCCCAAGGGTGAGGGCGCACATTCGATCTGGCTCTGGCACTTCTCAATGACTTGTTTAGCAAGCGGCAGGCCAAGGCCGTTGCGGTCTTGCCCCTTTGTGGAGAAGAAGGAGCGCCACACGAGTTCCCGGTTTTCTTCCGGAATGCCGGCGCCATTGTCATCGATCAGGATGACGTGCGTTCCGGGCGATTCCTGATCCAGATCGATCTGGACTCGCCCCTCTTTTTGCTCCTGGACCGCTTCGAGTGCGTTGCGGATAACGTAAGAGAGGCCGATGACGATCTGCTCGGCGTTCACCATCCCCTTGAGGCCGTTTTCCTCGCCCGGATAGGATTTGACCTTCTCTCCACAGAGTTGCCCGCAGACCCGGATGGTGACGTGGCGCTGCTGGCACGGATCGGCCACGAGGGCCACGGCGCGGAGGACCAGGCGGGCGAGATCGGTCGGGACGGGTGTATGCAGTCGGCCGTCTCTGAGGTGCCGCCATTTGCGGATGAGGTTTTCAACCCCTTCTACTCCGGGCAGGATGAATTGTTTGAGATAGCGTTCGATCTTGGTTTTGGATTCGCTTTCCGGCAGGGAGGCGAGGGCGAATGAGATGAGGTC
>JABMPG010000321.1 GCA_013203855.1 bacterium | reverse complement strand
GGATCGTGGGGTCTATTGAAATCAGCCATCGGAATCTCCTATCAGTTGAAGAACGGCGTGCTTCGGGTCTGCCGGCGCCCGTGCGGCCGCTGGCCCTGTTCGTCGCGGGTCATCACCCGCAGGATCCCCAGCCCCTCGACCTCCAGCGCCTGGGCGCCCGCCAGGTCGCTCCCCTTGAGGATCTCCGCGCAGGCCAGGATCGGAAGACACCAGCCCAGCGCCCCGGGATAGAGCCGCTCCAGGTCTGACACCTGGGCCGTGATGAACACCTGGTCGGCCGCCGTCGGCTCGCCATAGGCCTCCGCCAGGGTCAGGATCCCCGTCGCCCCGGCCACCGTTGAAATCCCGTACCACCGCGTCGGCATCGTCGCCAGGCTCGTCCCGCCGCCGGCCGACACGCTCCCCACCACTCCGATCTCATCCGTCGCGGCCACCAGTCCCATCACATCGACCGCCACGTCATCCGTGTCCTCGATCGGTGTGGCCGTGGAACCGTTCGTGAAACCCGCCACTGCCACTGTTGACAGGGGCTCATAAATCCGGCGCAATGGTGTCAGCAGGGGCTCGTAGTGGACCAGGACACTCGCCGCCCGAGACGTGTCGGGTGTTGGCAGGAGAATGATTTGCCCCGCGCTCACGTCAAAACACCACTGCGCCGGATCTCCTTGAGACACCGAAGCATCGTTCAACCCCTGCTCCAGCGCCCACGAGTATGAAACCCGTTCCAACCGCGACCAGTCCCCGGCCGCGTCAATCACCCGGACCTCCAGAACCCGCTGGCCCATCACGCCGAGGGGAACCTGAACCGTCGCGGTCCCCGCCACCATGTCCAGCGTCTTGTCCACCGCCCGCTTGAGTTTCAGTTCCCGCTGCGCGAGTCGCTGGGCCTCGTTGAGGGCCTGGAGAACCACCGCGTCGGGATACGCCGAAGAAGCGCCTGGGCGGAAATCCCCCTCCAGGCGCTGGCGGATATACGCTCTGTAGGTCGCGAGGTTGTACATGGGTCACTCCCTGTCAGTTCGATCTACTCAACACCCGCGCCCGCGGCCGCGTGTCCCAGTCGGGCGTCGCCATCCATTTCACCCCGCGCCAGGGCCTCCTGCCGGCGCTGGTAGGAGGCGAGCCGATCAATCCGCTCCCACCTCTCGGCATACAGCGATTCCAGGTAGAGACGGAACGATTCCCCGCTCCAGATCCGATCGTGGGGCGTCTCGTACTCCCGCCGCGCGAAGATCCGCTGTCGGATCATGTCCAGGTCCACACCGGGAGTCCGCCGCACCTCCGAGTTCGCCCCGAGATCCGTGAAGCCAATCCCGTGCGGGAATAGCGGCTCGTCCCGCTCGTTGAGTAGTTCCGATCCGGCGCCATTCCACGGCTGAAAAGTGAGAAAGAGCGCCGTTGTCACGACGTCCCGCCGCGTTTTCTCGTCGAAGATCTTTTCCTCGCCCTGCACCTGGAAGATCTGGAACTGGTTGAAACAGAAAAACTCCGTGTCCGGGCGAGTGACGCCCAGAAACGCATCCACCTCCTCGCGGGAAACCGACCGCGACAGGCCGTCCACCGCCACCCGAGGCCCCTGGTTCTCCACCTGCAGTGTCACTTGGCTTTGAAGCGCCTGGATGGTTGTCTGCATGTCGCGGATCACCTTCTCCGCGCTCTGCATGTTCGTGAAGAGTTTCTCCGGCTGCTGCTCTACTTGCTCTGCTTGCTGCTCTTGCTTCTCGGTCATGGTCTGCCTCCTGGTCTGTGATGGGAGGGGGAACCTGCCAGGTGCGCCACCCCGCCAGACGAAGAGGAAGGGGGCTCGGTTGCCCAAGCCCCCTCATCCATTAAGCAGCCAGTTCGCCGATGTAACCGGCCAGTTGCAGGTCGTTGCAGGCCGGAGTCGTGCCAGCCACGATCACCTGGACGATCAGGCGCTCGCCCGGATCGCTCATGAGCGGAAGGCCGTGGCTGTCGCCGAAGGTCGTCTGAACGGTCGTCGCCCCGCCCGCGCGGCTCCACAGAAGCCGGGAGACCGTCTGGGAAGCGGTGTAGACGTTCACGGTCGAGGTCAGGTCCGAAGCCACGCCCGTCTCGATGATCTGCGTGAGGACGGCGGTCCATTGCACCGCCGACTTCTCGGCCGCGCCGGGAACATCCACCCCCGCCGTGGTCCGGTAGTCGCTGATGTCGAAGCCGCCGTCGAACAGAGACGGACGCGAGACGCGGTTCATGAACTTGGCGAAGGAAGC
>JABMPG010000320.1 GCA_013203855.1 bacterium | reverse complement strand
TTTCTGCGGGGCTTTACCGAACCTGTGGACAGGTTGTGGATAAGTGACTGACGGAGGGGGCAAGAATCTGACCAGCAATATGTGCAAATGAGAAAACCCAGGCTGAGTCTTTCCTTCTTGAGCCATTCTCGAAAACCCGTGTGGGGTGTGCTGCCCCCCCGGCGAGAGCTCAATACATTCCTCTCATCGCGCGAATACTTTCGAGAATCGTTCCGGAGTCCCGCGAGACGATCCGGAGAGGACATCTGAGACGCTGTGAAAAAGAAAAGCGCCTCCTCTGGGGAAGGCGCTTTTTTTGAGGTGAGGTGAGGCGGGGTTACTCCACCGGGTCTGTTTCGTCTGTTTCGATCGCGAGGACATCGGTCAGCCCGTCGTCTTCCTCTTTTTCGATTCGGACGACGCTGGTGAGGGCATCGTCTTCTTTGAGGGAGATGAGGCGGACGCCCTGAGTGGCACGGCCGATGACTCGGAGGTCGGAGACGGAGGCGCGAACGGTCATACCGCTGCGGGTGATCATCATGATGTCGTCGCTGTCGGTGACGTCGAGAATGGCGATGACGTGTCCGTTTCGTTCGATCCGGATGTTGATGACCCCGATGCCGCCGCGTTTGGTGAGGCGGTATTCGTCAATCTCCGAGCGTTTTCCGTGTCCCTTTTCGCAGACGGTGAGGATGGTGTGTCCGGGTCGGGCGACGGTCATCCCGATGACTTCGTCATTGTCGCGCAGGGTCATTCCCTTCACTCCCTGCACGCCGCGTCCCATGGGACGGGCGTCAGACTCATGGAACTTGATGGCTTGGCCGTTCCGGGTGCCGATGAAGATCTCGTTCTGTCCGTCGGTCATCACGACCTGTTCGAGCCAGTCATCGCCGGCGAGGTTGATGGCATTAATGCCGACCTTGCGGGGGTTGTTATAGAGGGAAAGTGGGTTTTTGATGATCTGGCCTTTGCGGGTCGCAAAGATGAGGAAGTGGTTGTCGTCGAATTCGCGGACGGGGATCATAGCCTGGATGGTTTCGTCCTTTTCGATCTGAAGGAGGTTGATGATGGGACGTCCCCGGGTGGCGCGGCCTCCCTGGGGGAGTTCGTAGACCTTGAGCCAGTAGGCCTTGCCTTTGTTGGAGAAGAACATCATGTAGTCGTGGGTGGTGCCGATGAAAAGTTGCTCGACCCAGTCTTCTTCTTTGGTGGTGGCTCCCTGGACGCCTTTGCCTCCGCGGTGCTGGCTGCGGTACTGGTCGGTGGGGGTGCGCTTGATGTAGCCGGAATGGGTGATCGTGACGACCATGCGTTCTTCGGCGATGAGATCCTCGATGGTGAGATCGGCGGTCGAGTCGATGATCTCGGTGCGTCGCGCGTCGGCGAACTTGTTCTTGATAGTGTCGAGTTCTTCTCCGATGATCTGGAGGACGCGCTCGGGGGTGTTGAGGATGTGGCGCAGGTCTTTGATGGTGGCGAGGAGTTCGCTGTATTCCAACTCGAGTTTTTCGCGTTCGAGGCCGGTCAGGCGGCGCAGAGGCATTTCGAGAATGGCGTTGGCCTGAATTTCGCTGAGTTCAAAGACTTCCATCAGTTTCAGCCGGGCCTTTTCGACCGACTCGGCCTGACGGATGATCTGAACGACGTCGTCGATGTTCAGGACAGCGATTCGGAGCCCTTGGACGATGTGGAGCCGGGCTTCGGCTTTGGCAAGATCGAACCGGGTGCGCCGGACGATCACCTCACGGCGATGGTCGAGGAAGTGCCGCATTATCTGAAGCAGAGAGAGATAGCGGGGGCGGTTGCCGACGAGGGCGAGGAGGATGACGCCAAAGGTGGTCTGCAACTGGGTCTGGTTGAGGAGTTGGTTGATCAGAACGTCGGTGTTCTCGCCGCGTTTGAGTTCCATGACCATACGCATTCCGTCGCGGTCGGACTCATCTCGAATCTCGGAAATCCCGGTGAGTCTTTTGTCGCGGATCTGGGACGCGATGTCCTCGATGAGGCGGGACTTGTTGACCTGGTAAGGCAGTTCGGTGACAACAATAGCTTCTCGTCCGCCCTTGAGTTGTTCGGTGCGGAACCGGGCGCGGACGACCAGGCGGCCTCGGCCGGTCTTGTAGGCCTCGCGAATCCCCTGCCGACCGTAGATGTAGCCACCGGTAGGAAAGTCGGGGCCCGGCAGGAGCGGCATGATGTCCTCGAGAGTCGCTTCAGGGTTCTTCAGGAGCAGTTGCAGGGCATCGCAGGCCTCTCCGAGGTTGTGGGGAGGGATGTTCGTGGCCATGCCGACGGCAATGCCCTGAGAACCGTTGACGAGGAGGTTGGGGAAGGCTGCGGGGAGAACGGCGGGCTCGAGTTCCTTGCCGTCATAGTTGGGATCGAAGTCGACGGTGTCCTTGTCGATATCGGAAAGAAGTTCTTCACAGATGGGGGCCATTCGAGCTTCAGTGTATCGCATGGCGGCGGCGGAGTCTCCGTCCACCGAGCCGAAGTTTCCCTGTCCATCCACGAGCATGGAGCGCATGGAGAAGTCCTGGGCCATGCGGACGAGAGCGTCGTAAATGGCCGAGTCGCCGTGGGGGTGATATTTACCCATGGTTTCACCCACGATCCGGGCGCATTTGAGGTAGGGCCGGTTGTGGTGGAGGTTGAGGTCTCTCAGAGCAAAGATAATTCGGCGGTGGACTGGTTTGAGTCCGTCGCGGACGTCGGGCAGGGCCCGCCCCTTGATGACGCTCATAGCGTAATCGATGAAGGATGTTTTCATCTCGTCTTCGATGGGGGTGGGTTGAATCTGCTCTCGGTTGAGTTCCTGCATGGGGAGGCTCCTTTGATTAGTGGCAAATCACTGTCTGAACTGCGCGCGGGATTTGAAAAAGCCGCGGGATTCGGATGCATATGTGGCACAGCCGCCCTCGGCCGTGCGTTGGCAAAATCGAGTGGTCCGTTTCTGAGAGGAGCACAGCCGGAGGCAATTGTGGCACATTACCCTTTCCGATCTACTCAGTCTTCATAGTGTCGGCGTCTCTCTTCCGCACTCTCTTCGCTGGGGAGGCCATGAGGAGATCGATGTCGTCGGTGTAGCGAGCCTGAATCCGGATTGCGTATGCAAGCCCTCCAATCAGGGCGTAAGGGGCTCCCCAATTTCCCAAGGTTTCAGTCACTCGGATCGTTTCAGCGAAAAGATCCATCTGCTCATCACTTTCGAGAGGCGCTCCTAGATGTCCAGGTTTCGTACCTCAGGCGCGTATTTCTGGATAAAGCTGCGACGTTCCTGCACGTCGTCACCCATGAGGGTGGTGAACATGGTCTCGGCGGCGACGGCATCTTCGAGGGTGACTCGGAGGAGGCTGCGGCGGGCCGGGTCCATGGTGGTTTCCCACAACTGGTCGGCGTTCATTTCACCGAGACCTTTGTAGCGCTGGACCAACACGCCGTGGGAGCCGCTGCTGCGGATGACTTCGGCCGCCTCGACCAGGGAATGGGCCGTCACAGGAGCGCCACGGGTCTGAAGGACGTACTGGCAGTCGGGATCTCCGGTTTCGTGCAGGGGCGTGGCGGTGTAGTAACGGGTGTCCAGGCCCATTTTTTCGAGAGATTCGAGAATCTGACGGACTTGGGGCCCTTCGGGGAACTCGATGATATCGTGCTCGGGTTTTTCCTCGACGCCATCCTGGGCGACGTCATCGCCGACCAAGTCGAGCTGGGTGGTTCCGTCTTCGAGGGCGGCCTGTTCTGCGGCAGATTTTTCGGCGGCGGCTTTCTCGGATAGTTGCTTCATCCACAGATCGTCCAACTCCTGGAGCATCTCGGTGTACTGGCCTTCCGAGTAGGCGTACCTGGGCTCGGGGGCGTCGGGATACTGGAGTTGGTAGCGTGGCAGACGGCGGGATTCGGGGTCTCGGAGATCGATGAATGATTGCAGGTCGACGCCCTTGCGCTGAAGGACTCTATCCAGGGAATCCAGCAGGAGGATGGCGTCGGTGAAGGTCTTCATCTGTTTCTTGCTGAGAATGACAGGCTCGGCGCCCTGTTTCTGTTCTCCGTTATGGATGGCCATTTCGGCCGCGTCGATCCCCATTTCGAGGAGGTAACTGTCCAAGTGTTCCTGCTTGTGCAGGTACTGGGAGACCTTGCCTTTCTTGACCCTATAGAGCGGGGGCTGAGCGATGTAGACGTGGCCTTGCTCGATGAGATCACGCATCTGGCGATAGAAGAAGGTGAGGAGGAGGGTGCGGATGTGCTGGCCGTCGACGTCAGCATCGGTCATGATGATGAGTTTGTGATAGCGGAGTTTGGCGATATCGAAGTGTTCCTGCCCGATACCGGCGCCGAGGGCGGTGATCATGGCGCGGATTTCGGTGTTGGCGAGGACGCGGTC
>JABMPG010000036.1 GCA_013203855.1 bacterium | reverse complement strand
TGTGGTCGACTTTCGCAACACGGTGCTGATCCTGACGAGCAACATCGGAACCAAGCTGCTCAAAAAGGGCGCGATGGGGTTTTCGACCAAAGAAGAGTTCATGGACCATGACCGGGTGAAGGATCAGGTTCTGACCGAGATGAAAAAGGTCTTCAATCCCGAGTTCATCAACCGGTTTGACGAAACCTTGGTCTTCCACTCCCTGACCCCGGCGGACATCCGCCAGATCATCGACATTTTGCTGGTGCGGACGAATGAGCGGCTTTTGGAACGTCGCATTCAGTTGCATCTGTCCGAGCCGGTGCGCGACTTTCTCGTCGAGCACGGCTACGACAGCGAATACGGCGCCCGGCCGCTACGGAGGGCCATCCAGCAGTACATCGAAGACCCCCTCAGTTCCCTCCTTCTTGAGGGGCGCATCAAGAAGGGCGACAATGTGGAAGCCGTTCTGGACGACGGCGGGCTTGTCACCTTTGAGACGCGGTCGAACGGCGGCGGGGACGACGATGGCGGAGAAGGCACTCCCGACGAAGCGCCAGTCGGTTCCTCGACGGGCAGTAAAGAGTTGGGATAGCCCGCCTGCCATAGCAACCTGAAGAAACTGAAGCCCCGGAATCTCCGGGGCTTTTTTCTGAGATCGGGTCAGTCGGTTTGTTCCACATTGATCAGGACAATCGGTTCGCCGGGATGGTCCTTTGCGAGATCCTCGGCACTCATGAGACGGCGGTTCGGATCCAGGTCGAGGGCGTTGTCGCGGAGGGCTAGGCCTTCGGTCGACGTGACGACGATCCCGGGCGCGGGGCAGCTCTCGATCGTGTTGCCCGCGATGAGGATGTTCCGGTGCGCCCCGGCGGGAGCGATGGAGCGGTCTCCGCCTCGGGCGGTCACGCACAGCGCGATGGTCGAGATGTCCCGCAGCGTATTGTTTTCGATCGTCAGATTGTTGCTCGATCCGGCCTCGAGCCACCAGTATTCCGGCTGAACGACAATGCCATGCCCCTTGGTCCCCTCGATGCGGTTGTCCGCCACGATGCCGTCGCTCGCCTTGATGAGGATACCCCGGGAGCGGACGTGGCTGAAATCGTTGCCGCGCACGACGAAGCCATTGCCGATGCGGTTCGAGGAACAGATCAGGCCGCCCCGGCCCACTTCGACGGGACGGTCGAGTTGAATGAGGTAGATCTCGTGGAGCCGGGTCTTGAAGAGTTCGTGCAAGGATTGGCGCTGGAGATAGGCCCGTTCCTCATCGGTGATCTCTCCGGCCGGCTCGACGGAAAGGACCTTCGCGTCGGGCAGGCGCACGCCGGCGAAGGCCATGAGTTCGGTGGGATCGCCGGGCTCGATATTCATGCGGGTCTTGGCGAGAACGCGGAGCACCGTCGGACTCTCAGCGGCCAGGATCATGTGGTAGTCGCCGTGAATATTGACACAGTCATCGCCCTGAAAGCGGGCGGTGCAGCCTTCGATACGGGGGCCGCGGCGGGCGCCGATCGAGTGAAAACCGTCAGCGTTCAGCGATCGCATGCGAGGCCACGCGCGGGTTTTGAGGTCGTCTTCGGGCGCGCGGCGGTCGATCACGCAGCCGATATACTCGGTATCGTCGCAATCGTGCTCAAGAAATCCGAAGGCCTCCGAGGAGTAGACGGTGATGTTTTCGAGCCGCACGTTCTCGGAGTTCTCGCATGCCACGGCATGGGGAACGCGCCCGTCCGGAGCGTGGTAGGCTGCGATGACGATGATGTCGCCGACCTGCTCGACGTGACGGTCCGGGAGGTAGGTATAGGGCGTCTTGGTCACAACGATCCGCTTCGGCTCGACCTGCTCGACTTCGATACTGAAATAGGTTCCGGGCGTGCGAAGCGTGGCGGTTTCGGGGTCAAAGATCTCGAACTTTTTCGTCGAAATCCCGGAGGTGGTATAGCCGTCGAAGAGATCGATCTCCAGGCGGCTCTTGTTCTCGTTCATTGCCACGATACGGCCCTCGGTGAAGGGCAGGGGATCGTAGTCGATGGTCAGGCCGCGAATGGCGAGATTGTGGCAGTTGGAGACGCTCACGGCCCGGGTGGTCTGGGTGCAGATCAGTTCAACGCCGTCGGCAATGATCTCGATATCGCTCAGATCGGCGAAACGCAGGTGCTGGCGGTCTTTCGGCATGACCCGGTACTTGCCGGGCGGGATGACGATCCGTTTCTCCCCGGCCGCGATCCGCGAGGCGATCCATCCAGCCAGATCGGACTGGGGATTGGGATCGGCGGGGAGGACCGGAACCAGCCACGTCACTGCCAGAGCGGCGAGAACGAATCGAAGTCCAAAAGGATGAAAAGTGATCATGGTGTATCCTTTTGCAGCAGGTTTTCCGAGGCGTCGGACCCATCTTTTCGTGGAACAGCCGCCCCGGCTGGGCCTCCGTGCCACAAGCATGCCTGGCCCAATCAGCCGCCGTACACCTTGCGCGCGAGCCGGCTGATCGTTTCTCCGAACTCTGGGTCCCCCGGTTTGATCTGATAGAGTTCGCAATATGCTTCAAGCGCGGCGGCCAGATTCCCCTGTTTCTCCAAGAGCGCGGCTCGCTGTCCAAGAAACCAGGCTTGCAGGTTCGGCCCGGCGGATGAGGCGAGGCGCGCGGCGTCCGCGAAGGCACGAACGGCCCGAGCCGGATCGTTAACCTGGAGGGCCTGTTCGGCTTCCCAGGCGGCGAGAAGATAGGACCCGGGACAGTGTCTTCTGCCTCGCTCGATGGTTTCCTCCATCCCGATCATTTCGGACTGCTCGAGGAAGAACCGCGCCAGCGCGGCGTAGCTTTCCTGATGGAAGACATCCCGGTCGATCGCTTCTTCGAGGGTCTCCCGGACCCGTTGGGGGTCGGCGGCCTGAAGGCGGAGGCTCTCCGCCAGTTCGAGTCGGATTTCAGAGGAGAAGGGGTTGAGTTTTCCCGCCCGGGTGAGAATCGCGATGGCTTCTGGTGTGTCCGGACCCAGACCAGGGACCATCCCCAGCAGAACGAGTCCCCGACCGGGGATTGTCGCCAGGAGGATGATGGCCAGCGCCGCCAACAGGGAGCCGCCGAGAGCCACCCACCGGGTTGCTGCGCTGAACTCCCGGCTGAAGGTCGGGCCCGAGGGCCTGGCCGGAACCGCGCCCCAGACCAGGCCGGCCATCGCTACAACGAGGAGAATACCGTAGGGCTGATAGAGAGCCAGCCCCAGGGCCGCCTCCGTGAGAAGACCGATCCAGACGGCCAGAAATCCGGCGGCGGCGAGAGAATGCGTCCCCTCCGCCCGGGGCAGGATGCCCGCCGCCATCCGCATTGTCAGAAGCAGAAACACTGCCAGAGCCAGTCCCATTCCGATGAGCCCCATTTCAAGGGCGAGGAGGTGAACGGCCCGAACAGACTGAGGCTCCAGAACGCGCACCACTTCGATTCCCAAGAAGGACCCGGCCGAGAGGACTGGGGAAGAGGCCTGTTCGCCTGTCCGAGAGAGGGGCGCCTGGCGCGGGAACCAGGTCGGATCGGGCGGCGGCGGCGCTCCCTGGTAGAGGCCCGCGCCCTGTGCCCGAAGTCGGCGGTCAAGGGTGCCCGGTCCGATTCCAACGAAGAGGTTTCGCGTCATTTCCTGCCGCGTGAGATGCGCCGTAAAGGCCTGACGGGGAAAGCGGGAGATGGTTTCCCGTCCTTGCAGCCACTGCCGCTGCAACTCCGTCCGGGCGAACCAGAAGGCGGCGAAAATCGCCAAGAGCACGGCTACCCGGAACCACCATCTCCATCCCGCGACGGCTGGCAGCAGGGTGAACAGAAGGACCAGGAGCCCGGTGAGAAGAAGCCCGCCGACAAGAAAACTCTGGGAAGATATTTCGATCCGTCCCTGCCAGAAGAAACGCAGGCCCAGCGCTCCGGCCTGGACTAGAAGGAATATCAGGAAGGTAAAGCGGGGATAAGAACAGGTCGCTCGGCGCGAGGCATACCACAGGAGCGCCGCGTCGAGCGTCAGAATGAGATACGGATACGAAGCGTCGGGGACGTTGCTCAGGAGAGACCGCCCCACCAGCCAGATGAACAGCAGGCCCCACAACGCGAAGGTGATCCAGTCTACGAGCGGCGCGCGCCCGCGATCTTCCGGACGAATCCACAGGGCCAGGAAGGCCGCCGAGACGCACAGAAGGTTGGTCGTCTGCATCGAGCCCAGGCCGACAGGCAATCTGGTGAAGAGCGCACCCGCCACCACCACGCTGACCAAAATGGGGAGAATCACCGCCCTCGCGCCGTTCAGCAGCCGGATCTCTTCGGTCGAGGAGAGTGCCTGGAAAGGATTTCTCATTCGTGTGGGAAGCGTATCAGAAAGGCATGTTCATGCCGGGGGGAAGCATGCCGCCTGCGACCCGGCCCATGGCGCTCTGATGGAGTTCCTTCGATTTTTCGAGAGTCGCATTCACCGCTGCCATCACCAGGTCCTCAAGCATTTCGATATCGTCGGGATCGACCGCCTCGGGCTTGATCTTGATGGCAAGCATCTGCTGGACCCCGTTGAAAGTGCAGGTCACGACCCCGCCGCCGGAGGACCCCTCCACGGTTTCCAGTGCCATCTTCTTCTGCACGTTCCCCATTTCTTCCTGAATCTGCTGCTGCATCTCAGGCGATGCCTTGTCCTTCATGTCTTCGATTTGGGTGATGAGGTTCTTGCGG
>JABMPG010000319.1 GCA_013203855.1 bacterium | reverse complement strand
GGCCGGCCTCTGCGCTGGGCCCATCTCGACACGAATCAGCAGGGAGACCCGGTTTTGATCGGTTTCGAGCACGAGTATGACGCGGCGGGGAACAAGCGCTATCAGCGGTCGCTTCACGATCCGTTTGACTCGCAGCGCTATACCTATGACTCGGCCTCCCGGCTCATGAGCTACAGCCGGGGCTTCTTCGGCGTGGGCGACACCGCGCCGGACGACGCGCGATTCTGCGACGCGCCCGCCACGACGACTTGGAGCGGCCTGGCCTCGGCGCGGACGTGGGACCTCGATGGCGTGGGGAACTGGAGCGAGATCGTGACCAGCCGCGGCGGACAGGACACGAGCGAAGAGCGGTACGACACCTCGTTCAACGAATATTTCTGGATCGACGGCAGCGCCCAGGGCCATGACGACAACGGCAACCTGGTCCAGGACGGGCGGACCTTCTGGGTGTATCGCTACGACGCGTTCAACCGGCTCAGCGAGGTGCGGGACGATTTCGACCAGCTGCTCGTGGCCTACGCCTACAACGTGGACAACCGGCGGACGCGGAAACTGTTCGGCGAACTGGCGGGCGGGGCCTACGGGCCGGACATGGACTACTACTACACAGGCTGGCAGGTGATCGCCGAGATGGAGGACGACCAGACTACACCGACGCGGCAGTTCGTCTACGGCAACTATATCGACGAGCCGGTCTGCCTCGACGTGAACCGCGACGGCGGCGAAAGCGCGACCGACGCCGGCGACGACCGCTACTTCTACCACCAAAACACGCTCTTCAGCGTCTATGGCCTGACCGATGACGAGGGCACCCTGGTCGAGGCCTACGAGTACGACCCCTACGGCGCGCACTTCCTCCTCACCGACGGCGACGACGGCGACAGCGTCGTGAACTTCACGTCGAACGACACGCGAACCACCATGGGCGTGAGTCGCGACGAAGGCGAACAGATCGCCAACCCCTACACCTTCACCGGGCGCCGCTACGACCCCGAAACCGGCTGGCACTACTATCGGAACCGGTACTATGATAGCGAACGCGGGAGGTTTGTGTCGAGGGACCCGATTGGGCACGAAGGAGGTCCAAATCCTTACCAATATTGTGAATCAAAACCATCGTTACTCTCTGATGCCAAAGGTCTTCTGCCGACATTGGCTGAGATTCTTGACGACTATAACCGTGACATAGAGAGAGTCCAGATTCGCATAGAAGCTCTCATATTATCTGAGAAGTGGAATCCTTACCTTCATACCGGCGAAGGCAAGGATTGCGCTGCTCAAGCACAATTCATATCTGCTTGGCTTAGGCTGGACGACCTTGAATACTGTAACTCTACAGCTATCACAACAATCCTCAACATAGGGGATGGTGCTTGGCATACCTGGGCGTATGCACTTTGCAGCATATCTAAGGACTATAAGGCAACCTTATGGCCTGCGTATTGTCCCTTTCACTACTTGAGAGAAGACAAGATCAATCTGGACCAGACACTTTTCCCAGAGCCCGGTATGGGATTCCGATACGGTTGCTCTTACAAGTTCGATGGTAGTGTCCATATTAAATGGGGGCCTGATTCGCATGCATGTCCTGACGGTATCTGATCTCGGATGGGAACCCTCTCTAACCGGTCATGCCGAAGACCTGATTTGGATCGGACTAACCTTCGTCGTGTATTGGGGGTGCATGATATGCCGCAAGGCCGAGACACGAACCCCAAGGAGAAAGACACTGCCATCGCTTCTTGTGTTGAGCATCTTACTTTTGCTCTATGCTTTCCCGCCTTTCGTTATTCTTGCCAAGACCATCTATTTTATCAGCGTCATTGCGATGGTGTTGCACGTTGTTTGGATCGAGGGGTCTCTTGTGAGTCGTTCTCAACCTCGACCCCAAAGGATGCTTCATATCTGTCGATTCATTATTGAGCGCTTGCTTCTTGCCACCATACTAATTATTGTGGCGACAGGCTATTTCTTTTCGGCTATGCATTTCTATCCTGGTTCGTACCCCGAGAGAGTGAAGAATCAACTTCACATGATCTATCGAATACTGTATTCGGGACAGGAATCTGGCTTTGCATCACTTCCCGAAACGTTGTCCAATGTTCACTACTTCTACGAGGGAAAAGATATGATTCCAGATTCGATAAGAGAGAGGGGTACTTACGACGGATACAGATACATTTTGGCTGAATCAGACGAGATAGTCACCAGAGAGATGGACGTACTGCCCTACCCTTACATAAAAGGAGAGCCCTCCTTCAAAGTCTATGCTCAGAAATCGGGTGACTATGTATCTTATCTGGTCAGTATGGCCGACAGTGGTGGCGAACCCGCGTCAAGAAAAGATCGTCTTCCTGGCGACAAGAGGTTGCTCCGCTGGGGGTGGGAGGTCATAAGATTCAGGTAGAGTATCCTGGAGGTTCTGTTGGTGGCTTCTGCGACATGCCAACCAGCGGACCAGAGAATTGTCCGGTGCTATTCCCGGGCGAGAGCGTGGACGAGGACTATTACTACACGGGCTGGCAGGTGATCGCCGAGATGGAGGACGACCAGACCACGCCGACGCGGCAGTTCGTCTATGGCAACTATATCGACGAGCCGGTGTGCCTCGACGTCAACCGCGACGGCGGCACGAGCGCGACCGACGCCGGCGACGACCGCTACTTCTATCATCAGAACACGCTCTTCAGCGTCTACGGCCTGACCGACGACGCGGGCGCCTTGGTCGAGACTTACGAATACGACCCTTACGGCGCACACTTTCTAATCACGGATGGCGACGACGGCGACAGCGTGGTCAACTTCACCTCGAACGACGCCCGCACCTCCATGGGGGTGAGCCGCGACGAAGGCGAGGAGATCGCCAACCCCTACACCTTCACCGGCCGCCGCTACGATCCGGAAACGGGGTGGCACTACTATCGGAATCGGTACTACAGCAGCGAACGCGGAAGGTTTGTGACGAGGGATCCGATTGGGTTTCAGGACTCCGTTTCACAGGTGCAGTATGCTCGCTCGAACCCTGTTCTCTTCACGGATCCCCACGGGTTGAAAGTTGAAATCTGTGTTCGCCGGAGTTTGAATGCCCACAACAAGCCCGGATCGGATAAGAAGGTGAAGGTACCCCATTGGTACATCAAGACCGACAATAACCCGCGAGGATGCGGGCTCTACGCCGACTCAGAAGGCCAGACAAAGGTGGGACCCGAAGCTGGTGAAATCACTCCGCCACCTGACGACATGGAACCCAAATGCACTGTACTGAAGGAGTATGATGTAATTCCTGGCTGCATAGAGAAAGCCTTGGGCGATGGCTGCAAGAACGCTCAGAAGGAGTATGGCGGAAAACCCTATGGGCACCTTGGACAATTCACTGGGCACTTTGACCCCGGGTCTTATGATTGTAGATCCTTCGTTCAGAGAGTGTTTAAGGGTTGTATGACTTGTCTTGGTTCTCTGAAATATCCTCATCCTGCCATTCCGATTGGATTGAAGTACTGGGATTTCAATCCATCCATCGAGTCTGAAAACTCTATGGCGGGAAGGCCCCGGGAAGCCATAACAGGCAATAGGGTAGAGAGACCGAGAAATCCGCTTCAATCAACAGGTCCTGCTTGGGAGAAGGAGGGACAATGACCGCTATTCTTGGTGAATCCGTCTCTTTTGTAGCCTGCGTTTTCATATGTTGGGTGCTATCTGGTGGGCTGCATCAAGCGAGTGTTCACGGCGCGCCTTTCGGAGAGCCTCAAGGACCTATGAAGGAGGAACTCCCAAACATTGTGTACTTTGATGATGATCTTGAGTCTGTTCTCCTTCTTTCTTCTGATCGAAAAAGGTTGGTGCTTAGCATTGGAGCGGAGGGACTCGCCAATCCGGTGTACCTCGCCACCGGAGGGCCGAACTGCCTAGTATACCGTGAGATCGTCCATTCGTTGGATGAGCGGCATTGGGAACTAGTCACCTATGACTTAGAACAAGGAACTGTGAAATGCAGGATTTCATATTCTGAGAATCGAGTTCCTTGTTGTTTTGGCTTGTCAGACGACAGCACAACCCTCGCGGTGGTCGTGGTAACGTCTGAGGGGGACAGAAGAGAGACGACGGTCGAGCTGCGAAGTGCTGCAACTGGCGCAGTTCAACACCACGCTGTCGTTCCATATCCTGACGTCACGGCTCGCGTTTCCTGGTCACCAGACAAACGATTGATAGCCATCGGTGTCGTCACGGTGAAACGGTCGGCATTCAAGAGAGAAACCACGAGGGACATAGTTGTCCTGTCGGCCAGTGATATGGAGACGGTTGCCCGCTTTCAAGGTCGATCACCTTCATTCACTCCTGATGGTGACCTGAGCTTTCGCCATGGAAATGAGTGGCGATCCTTCTCAATGACAACTGGTAGGACCGCTGCTCTTGATTTCCCAATGGAAGGAGACATAACAGGACCGCTGCTCTGGCTCGACAATGAGAGCGGCCTAGCTTTCCGGCGGGAGACAGAAGGAGGGGGTACTTGGTACTTGTTTTCTGTACCTAATGAAATCTATCCTTTGCGCTGCATACCTTCCACCGTTGCAGAGATGGAACTGTGTGTTCTGAAGGACTGATCTGGCTTCTGCTGCGTGTTGGTTGGGCAGGTACCAAGCCACCGGAATACCCGGTCTTGATCGGCTTTGAGCACGAGTACGACGCGGCGGGGAACAAGCGCTATCAGCGGTCGCTTCACGATCCGCTCGATTCACAGCGCTATGCCTACGACTCGGCCTCGCGGCTGCTGGCCTACAGCCGGGGCTTCTTCGGCGTGGGCGACACCGCGCCGGACGACGCACGGTTCTGCGACGCGCCCGCCACGACGACCTGGAGCGGGGTGGCATCGGAATCGGCACTGCAACGGGAAGTATGGCCACCAAAAAGAGACCCCCTCCTCCCTTGCACTTCTCTTCACCGAAACGCATAATTGGCGTCGCGCGTCGAGCTTGGCTGAGCCGGCGCGGCGCCTGCCATGAGACAATTTCTTCAGCAAATCCCCGCCCTCTATGAACTGAACGCCCGGATCAAGGCGGCCGGGACAAGGCGGCAGTATCACGCTCTGTGTCGCGACTATGGGAAACGGGCGCAAGGCCAAGGCATCGTCTATTCCGAGGAATCGGCCGTCGGGCGTCTGCGGGAGAGTCTGGAGATCCGGGGCGTCATCCCTCGGCCCGTTCCGCGCGGAGAGATCCGCACGCTCTATATCGGCACCGACATTGCCCAGGACACCGGCGGTTTTCTCCAGAGTCTTGAGACTTTCGGCCCCGTGTATCGCTTCACCCAGTCCGACGGGACTTATGGCCAGTACGGCGGACGCGGCGAGCGGCGCGAGGCGGAGGGGCAACGTCTGCTGGAACTGGTGGCGCAGGCCCGGAAGGAGGGGCCGCTGCACCTTGTCTTCGGGCAGATGTGGAACCGGACGATGCCGTGGCAGTCTCTCGACGCCGTGCGCCGCCTGGGGATTCCCGTGGCGAACATTTCGATGGACGATCGTCATGCCTATCATGGCGATCGGGTCAATGGCGAGTGGTGGGGCATCGGCGGCGTCGCGCCCGGGGTCGACCTGGTCCTGACGGCCGCGCCCGAGGCCTGTCTGTGGTACGCCGTCGAGGGCACGCCCGCGATTTTCTGGCCCGAGGCGAGCGACCCGGCGATTTTTCACCCGATGGCCGCGCCGAAAGAACACGACGTCTGCTTCGTGGGGGCGAACTACGGCGTGCGGGCCCGCGTGGTTCAGGCCCTGCAGCGACGTGGCGTAGCGGTGACGTGCTATGGCAACGGTTGGGGTGGCGGGCGGCTTCCTACAGAGGAGGTGCCGGCGCTTTTCGCCTCGTCAAAGATCGTTCTCGGCGTGGGAACCATCAAGCACTGCAGCGATGTCTATTCCCTCAAGATGCGCGATTTCGACGCCACGCTTTCGGGCAGTCTGTACGTCACGCATGCGAATCCGGATCTCGATCTCTTGTTCGAGGTGGGAGAAGAGATCGTCTGCTATCATACGCCCGAGGAATGCGCGGAGCGGTGCGCGTGGTATCTGGAGCACGAGGCCGAGCGGGAGAAGATCGCGAGGGCGGGGCTGGCGCGGTCTCTGCGGGATCACACGTGGGAGAAGCGATTCGAGAAGTTATTTGGCGCGTTGGGAATACTAGAAGGGTGAGGCGCGCGGAGAACGGAGGGTAATTTCACTACGGAGACACGAAGGGCGGGGCCTTTGGCGGCATCTGGAGGAGCCCGCATTCAGCAGTAAGGCACCGAAAGGCCGGACTACTCAGGCCCAGGGCGCCGGAACCATAGAATGGAACCGCGAATGGACACGAATTGGTTCATAGGGGAGAGTTGCTCGTCGTTGTCTATCGCGGAAGAAGTGGCGGGCGGTCCCCTCGTATCCACGATGGATTAGTGTCCCTTGGCGTTCACCCGCGGCTTAGGAAAAGTGAAAACGAGAGATGTGTAGAATGGAATAGAAAATGGGACTTCATATCCAAATCGGCAACCAGGATCTGCGCATTCTCGAATCCACGGGGTTTCACATTGCCCGTGAAGGTGCGCTCACGTTTCTCTCGGCCGAACCGGTTCAGGCCTTGCCGTCCGATTCCGATCCCGCCGACTTCATCAAGAGGCATCACGGACTGCTGCTTGTTCGAGAGGAAAGCGGATTTGAGATCTATACAGATCCATTCCGGACGGTTCCTCTATTCTATGTAGAATCCGCCACTGACAATCTCGACCTCTTTTCGGGCTTTGAGGACATCCTGAGGCACGGGAAAAAGAGATGGGCTCCCGACCCAGTCGGATTCTGGGAATGTCTGCTTTTTGAGTCGCCCCTCTGGTCCCGCACGATTCTCTCCGAGGCGAGGCAGATGCCTGCGGCTTCCCGTTTGTCAGGGGATTTGAACGGCGGGAATTTGAAACTGCAACGTTACTGGGACTTTTGCGTGCCCGAAGACGCCTCGATTGACTCGGCAGAAAAGGCGGCGGACGGGCTCTTCGAAAGATTGGACAGGGGCTTTGCCCGTCTGGATCGAAGCCAGTCCTATCTGTTGGGAATGAGCGGGGGGCTGGATTGTCGGTTGGCCCTTTGCTTTCTATCGCGCCATCTATCCCCGGACCAGCTTGAACTCTTCACCTATGGCTATGATTCACGCATCTATGAATACATCTTCGCGGGCCGCGTCGCCGCGCACCTCGGTTTCAGAAAGCCCCTGTTCCACCGTCTGACCGACGAGTCCTACCGCTCCGCACTCGAGACAATGCCATTCGAGGGTGGGTGTCAGATCGGTGTTCAACACTGTCATATCTACAGTTTCCTGCGGGAGCTGGGCGACCCGGAGCGGATTGTCATCTCCACAAACTATAGCGACGCCGTGCTGGGGTGGGATGCTCGATATCCGGCCCGGAACGACAGTATCCAGCACCTCTCGTTAACAACGACCCATCCCGGGCTTTCCCTTGTCCCAGAGCATATCCTCTGCCAGATCCGTCGCGATGCAGAGATATCTCTCTCCGGCTACACGGGGGCTCACAATTACTCGTCCATCGAGGAATACTGTTACGTAATCGAACGGAACCAGAAGTTCCACGTCTACATGGCCCATCTACACCGCAAATTCAACCGGGTTCTCCTGCCTTTCGCCGACTTCGACCTTGCCACCTACATGTGGTCCGTACCGCTTCAACTCCGCCAGCGGAAGAGTTTGTCGGACTATCTCCTGGCCCGGCGATTCGATCTGCCCACTCGGCCCGAGAACAACATCTCCTCTCGCACCCAGTGGGGAGGATCTTATTCCTCCGCTTTCCGAACCGCCCGCTTCAAGTTTCTGAATCGGCTCAACACGGCTCTGCGCCTAATGACGGGTGGCCGGTTCGAGTGGTTCAACCCTTTTCTTACCGAAAACCAGCAGACCATCCTGTATGGCTCGTTTCAAGAGGATCTGGGCCAGAGCGTTAGCCTTCTCAAGCAGGCCGGGCTTCTGAATGAAGAGCAGGCCGGGACGTTGGCTCGGCCACCTGTTCGATTTGGAGGCACAAACGAGCGCTATCAGTGCTTGGCGCTGGCTCGCTTTTTCGAAGATATCGGCGCTTTCTAAAAGTCATCCTATCTGGGAGTCTTGGACCGTCGTCTTCGGCGGGGGGCTTGGGTGTTGACTGGGGCCGAAGTTCCTCGGGCTCGCGCCCGAGGGCACAAAACCGTCGTCCTCTGCGAGGGTCCAAGACATCCTCCCATCGCGCTATTGCTTTCGAGAATCGCCATAGGTCGTCTGAATCCACGGCGGCTCACTTGCGGGTCGAACAGCGTCCGTCGATCCTGCGGGTTCTGGATGGGCTTGTCGACCGGGGAATTCTCAGCGAGAAGCAACGCCGGCTCTTTGCCCGCAAGCCCGCGCGTGGGCACGAGGCGGTGCGATGCGCGAGGATTCTCTCGCTGTCGCCGTGGATACGGAGCGGCGAGGATCGTAACCGCTGACGGAGCGGGGAAGACGGTCAGGACAGCTCGGCCGAACGCCACCACTCATGGATGTGGCCCCGCTCTCGTTCTTCCAGAGTCGGGAAGGGGAAGAACACGAGATCCTTCCCGTCTGCCAGGAAAAACCCCTCATCCACGGTCCGATAGAAGAAGTCGCGCGAATGCGTGCGGTTCACCACGAGGGTTTTTCGTTCCGACTTCTCCAGGATCTCGAGCGAGTCGCGAATCAGCCCCATGTCGGCGTAGGGAAGATATTGAACCGGGATACTGGAGCGGGGATCCGCGATGCGGCCCAGAAGGAGATCGGCGAAGAGGATTTTGGGGACGCCCACGGGGGAGTCGGGATCGGTGATGAAGGCGCCGAAATTCCGCGGAGACAGTTCGCTGAGGACCATGGGATGCATGGGACAGAGTTCCTGGTACAGGTAGTAATGCTTTTCGGCCGGGGGAAGTTGGGCCTGGGGCCCTATTTCCAGATACTGGCCGTCCCGCGTGACTAGATACAGATTCAGGAAAGCCTTCAGGGGAATCCGTTCGAGCACGCGATAAGTCGAAAGGGTGACCGAGTGCTTCGGGGAACCGTCAGGGTGGGGCTTCAGGTTCTTGGCGGGAGACAGATCGAAAATGCCGGACAGGTTCTCGCGGTCCAGATGGAACAGGAGTGCCCGGCCCGGGGTGCGTTTCCTCGATCCGACCGCCATGTAGGGCGCGAAGTCCGATGGCGGCAACATCGAGGCC
The DNA here is from genome assembly GCA_013203855.1 of bacterium. GTDB lineage: Bacteria > Sumerlaeota > Sumerlaeia > UBA8349 > UBA8349 > JABMPG01. The sequence goes on along the minus strand of JABMPG010000319.1, from coordinate 6,226 downwards.
ACGAGTGACTCGGGGAAAACCGTCATGTACAGGTAGGTGTCCATATCCAACTCCTTTCTGAGACGGAACGATCAAGAGATCGGCCCATTCGTCCTGCTGAGTTTTCTTTCTATATTGCTATCCTCTATCGTACTCCCGGTCTCTTCGGGAAACAAGTCTGTCAACATGACTTGACACGGACAAGGGGCTTCCATGACAATTGAGTATAGGTAACGAAGGAGGTTCGAATCATGGTAGAAACTGTTTCCACAATGATTCCTTTGGGAACGCGTGCTCCGGATTTCCGGCTGCCCGACACCCAAGGCAACATGGTTTCACTTGAGGACTTCCAGGGAAAACCGGCGCTCCTGGTGGCGTTCATCTGCAACCACTGCCCCTTTGTGAAACACATCCGCAAGGGGCTGGCTGACTTGGCTCGGGAATATCACAAGAAGGGCGTTGGCATTGTCGGTATCAACGCCAACGATGTGACACATTACCCGGTCGACAGCCCGGATAAGATGGCCGACGAGAAGCAGCAGGCGGGCTATCCCTTTCCCTATCTCTATGACGAGAGTCAGGAGGTGGCGAAAGCATATCGCGCGGCCTGCACGCCCGATTTCTTCGTTTTCGACAAGGACCGAAAGCTGGTTTATCGCGGGCAGATGGACGACAGCCGTCCCGGAAAGGACGTGCCGGTGACGGGCGAAAACCTGCGCGAAGCCCTGGACTCGACGCTCGATGGCAAGCCGCTGCCGCCCCAGAGCCAGAAGCCCAGCCTTGGCTGCAATATCAAATGGAAACCCGGCAATGAGCCGGACTACTTCATGTAGGCGTCTTTTCTCGGAAGGCATCCAAAAAAACTCGGGCAGGAGATTGGAGTCTCCTGCCCGATTGCTTTCTCGGTATAGCCGCGAAGGCTATTCGTACAGCACCCAAGCGCCTTGCGCGGACGTGAGCGAAGTGTCGAGATCGATCAAGTCGAAGATCGAGGAGGTGGAGGCGTTCCCGGCCTGATCCTTCAGCAGGACGTAGACCTTCTTCTCGCCATCGCCGCTGGTGAGGGTCCAGGAGATCGTCTCGCTGTAGGGCTGCCAGGGGCTCCAGGCGCCTCCCACATTGAGGAAGCGCATGATCCGGATGCCCGTCTCCCCAGAGTCCTCGTCGCTCGCAACGATGCTGAGGGTCACGTTCCGGCTTCGGACAATGGCCGCCCCGTCGTTGATGAGCAGAGTCGCCACGGGGGGAGTCTGGTCAAGGGTGATCGCGTCCGCGATCGTTCCGGTCGAGACATTACCGGCGGCATCCCGGAACTCGACCTGAATGGTCTTCAAGCCTTCACTCTCGGGCAGAACCCAGCCCAAGGTCGATGCGAAGGCCTGCCAGGTTGTCCAAGTCCCGCCCTCGTTGCGAAGCCGCATGGAGGCCACCCCCGCCGGACCACTATCGGTGGCCGAAAGAGCGAGAGAGACGTTGATCTGGTTGATGGCCAGGGCGTCATCGTTGATGACGATCGTTCCGGAGGGCGCGGACTGGTCGGACAGGATGGTATCGCTGGCATCGTCGATATTACCTGCGGCGTCGCGCACCTGAGCGTAGACCTTGCGTTCGCCGTCGCCCGCCATCAGTGCCCAGGTCTTGTTCGCGTCAAAGGGTTCCCATGCGGTGAGAGGCTCGCCGAGGTTGAAGAAGCGCATCAGGGCCAGCCCGGCGCCGTCATCCGTGGCATTCACGTTCAGTGTCACCGTCGATCCGGTCGTAAAGGCGTCGCCCCCGTTGATCGTGAGCGAAGCGGTTGGAGCGGTTTGATCGAGGGTGATGGAATCCTGAATCGCGGCAGTGGAAACCAGTCCAGCCGCGTCGCGCATCTCGACCGAGACCGTCTTTGCTCCATCGCCCGCGTTCAGATCCCATGCCTTGGCAGTGCTATAGGCTTCCCAGGCGGTCCAAGCGTCACTCTCGTTGCGCAGGCGCATTGCGGTGATCGTGTTGTTATCCGAACCGGCGAGGGCCAGTGTCACGGCCGTTGTCTTCGTATAGTCGGCGGCGGCGTTGATGGCGACCGAACCCGAGGGCGCGGTCTGATCCACCTGGATCGTGTCGCTGAAATAGGAGAGGTTGCCCATCGCATCGCGGTACTGAACGTAGACCTTGCGCTCGCCTTCGCCCGCGGTCAGAGTCCACGCCTTGGTGATGTCGTAAGCCTCCCAGGGGCTGAGGGATTCGCCGAGGTTGAAGAAGCGCATCTGGGTCACCCCCGAGCCGCCATCGGTGGCGCTCAGGCTCAGGGACGCATCCGATGAGGTGGCCCACGTAGAGTCGGCATTGATCGCGATGGACCCTGATGGTGCGGTCTGGTCGAGGTCGATCGAGTCGGAAAGGGCGATCGACAGATTGCCCGCCATGTCCTCGTATTGAACTTCCACGGTTTTGTTTCCATCGCCGGCGGAAAGGGTCCAGGGCTGGGAGACGGAGAAGGCCTGCCATGCCGGCCAAGCATCTCCGGCATTGCGCAGACGCATCCGGGAAATGCCCGACGGGTTAGCGCCGGTATCCGAGGCGGCCAGTTGGAGTGTGGCGTTCAGCGAATTCGTGAAGGTGTTGCCGCTGTTCACGGTGATCGAACCGGTTGGCACGGTGAGGTCAACCGAAATGGAATCGCTGGTGAGTCCGGTGGAAACGTTCCCAGCCAGATCTTCGAACTCGACGGACACCGTGCGCGCTCCCTCGCCAGAGGTCAGGTTCCACGCCTTCGTTGCCGCGACGGTTTCCCAGTCGCTCCAGGCGTCGCTTTCGTTGCGGAAACGCATGTTTTGGACCGCCGTGACCGTGTCGGAGTATGTAAGACCCAGTGTCACGGTGGAATCGCTGGCAAACGCCGCGTCTGAGTTGATGGACACGGAACCCGTGGGCGGAGTCATGTCGATGTGCAGCAGTTGGGTGTTCACGTAGACGACCGAATTGCCCGCAAAATCTTTGCCGGTTATGGTGATTGTGGTGTCGCCTTCCTCATCATCGGGCTGAATGATATAAACGTACCGGTAGATATTTCCGATGAGACCGAACCAAACCGTCTCTCTCTGGTTAACCATGACGGTTGGGCTCGAGGGCAGGTCCTCAAGGACGCTGAAGAAAATGCTGATCAGGTCGCCTTCCGTGACGTAATGGAGACTGGTGGCAATCGTTGCCCCGGTGGGTGGAATGGTATCGAGGATAATGGTGTCGGTGGTTGCATCCGTCATGCGGGAGACGTTGTCCGCGAACTGGGCATAAACGGTCTTGAGGCCCTGGCCCGGGCTCAAGCTCCAGGTGGTCTGATCATCGTAATCAACCCAGGGACTCCAGTTCACGCCGTTGTTGCTCAGGCGCATGCCGATGATTCCGAACTCCGAGGAAGCCGGAAGGGACAGGTTGACAATGGAAGACGAGGAATACGCCGCGTCACCGTTGATTACCACCGATCCTGTCGGGTCGCCGGCGATGGTGAGGGCCGAGATGGTCACAGTCGAGCCGGAATTGTCGGCCAAGTCCAGCCCCTCAATTGCGATTTCAGCGGGTCCGGTCGGATCGTTGGCCTGTACACTGTAGAGATAGGTGTAGTTGAGACCGGTAAGGTCGACGAACGTCGCGGGATGGCTGTTGACCGCGGTTGAGGGGTTTTCCTGGAGCGTCTCGGAGGAGGTGAAAGAAATGACCACGGCCATTCCCTCGGCAGCAGTCGACGGATTGGCCTCGATGCTCGAGAACTCCGGCGGAGTCACATCTTGAGCCCCCGCAGGCGAAGCGAAACCGACGGCCAGAGTAGCCAGGGCGGCGAGAAGGAGAGCCCAGAAGAGAGGGGAACGGTCCGTCCAGGTTGCCGAGGCGGCACAGGACGGGAATTGGCGCTGGAAATGGTTGGATCGGGCAGAACGCATAGAGATTGATATCCTTTCTTTCACCTCGGCCTGAGAAACCAAGGACTCAAAACGCCTTTCCCGTCCGCATATAGAGATGGAAACGATCCGCCGTTCGCAAAGCTCTGAATCGCGGGAAAGCATGTTTGGGATCATGGACAACACGAATATCCGGCCGGAGCAACCTCCGCCGATATCTCGCATTGTCCTTATCGGAAAAAAGAGAGGGAAATTCAATCTTTTTTGGAGGAAGTTTGTGAAATCGACGGATAGAGCGGCGAAAAAGGCTCAGTTGATGAAGCGGGCGACGCATATCATGGTCATGACGGCCAGGCCGAAAAGGTTCAAATCCCGGAAGACGGCTCGCAGATCGCGATCGTCAGGGGCTCGAACCAGGAGTCTCGACCCGCTCCCCACCAACCAGACCGCCGCCGCCGCGAAAGGGATCAGCCACAGGGGGCGAAAACCCGCCGGTCCGGAGAAAGGGAGGAAAAGAGCGGAGACAGCCGCCCCGACGATCCAGAGGAAGGTGAGCAAACCGGCCTGGCGCGGCGTGAAAATCGACCCCAGGATAGGAAGGCCGACCCGTGCGTAATCGGTCTCGTGCCTTTTGAGCAGAACCCAGAAGTGAGGGATCTGCCAGACGCCGAGGAAGAGGGAGATTGTGAGAATACCGGGATCGGAGAGCGTCCCGCCAGCCGCCGACCATCCCACCAGGGGCGGGATCGCGCCGGTCCAGGCTCCGGGCACCACGGCAAACACTGTCTTTCGCTTGAGCAGGACGTATACGGCGTCATACCACGCCAGACCGAACAGGGCGAGAGCCAATGCGGCCGCCCCCCCCGTGATCTGGAGCACCAGAACACCGCAGGCGGTGAGGAACAGGCACAGCAGGATCGCGCTCCGGACACGAACCCGGCCAGCCGGCAGCGGCCGCGTCCGGGTCCGAATCATGAGGGCATCGATCCGGCGTTCGAGGATCTGATTAAGGGTCGAGGCGGCTCCGGCGATGAGGAAGACGCCCAGGCCTGGCCCCAAGGCCGCGAATTCGAAACGTGGAGAATGAAGCCAGTATCCAACCACGACGGTCAGTGCCACGGCCAGGCTGATCCGGATTTTGAGAAGGGTCAGCAGATCCCCGACGGAGGAGTAGGACAGGAGGGTCTCTTGCGAAAGTGGCGCCATTCGGCCTTCATTTCATAGTCCAGCCTTCAGGCTGCTTTCTGACATGCGGAGCGCTGCTCCTACTGCATTTCGAGATCGAGCGAGACGGGAGGGACAAGTCCCAGTATGAAATCGTGAACGGCCTGCCAGTCCGACTGTGAGAAAGTGTTGAATTCGGGCTTGATCCCTCCGGTTGCGATCGAGATCGCTTCCATTCGAAGCCGCAGCGCCTCGGCGTCTTCCTTTCGCCAGGTTCCCTGGGGATCGGTCAGGGCCAAGGAGCGGAAGCGGGCGCCCCAGATCTCGTCCAGTGTTTCTACCGTCCGGCCGCCCTGGCCTCGGCCACCATGACAGGACGCGCAGTTCGCCTGATAGAGATCCGCGCCGAGGGGATCGCGTTCTTTCAGTCTCGCCAGTTCTTCGTCGCCGAGCACCGGGCTCGGCTTCGCAATCGGCGTCGCGGGAGACGGCTCCACGCCCGAGAATGGCCGCTTGCCGACGGCTTCCTGAACGATCTTCAGCATTGCCTCGGCGATGGGCAGCTCCGGGCGGGGCAATTGGCCCCGGGAGATGTTGTATTCGGTGTCCAGGGCGTGAATCGCCTCTTCGGGGGCGTTGGGATAATTGGGGTTGAAGGTCCGGATGTAGTGAATCGCGGCGAAGCGGTCGTCCATGGGAAGGTGCTGAAAGGAAGGCATTTCGCGTCCGAGCCCGTTGTAGAGGGTCCGAAACATTTCGGGGATGGTCGGTCCGTTTTTCCAGTTCTCGAGGCTGGTGAAGTTCCGGGCTCTCGGCACGCCGGTCCCCCGTCCTTCAGGACCGTGACAGGACTGGCAGTTCAGATCGTAGACCGAGCTGCCTCTTTCGACCTGTTCGACCTTTCCGGCGATGGCCTGCTCGATGGGGATGGGCTGCTGGGCTCTGGGCTTTGCCAGCCAGAGGTCGAATTCCTTCGCGGGCATGGCGATGAGACGCGAGAGCATGGTTGAGTGACCGGTTCCGCAGAACTCGGCGCACATGATGTCATAGACACCCGCACGCAGAGGGGTGAAGGAGATGTAGTTCTCTCGTCCCGGAATGAGGTCCTCTTTGATCTTGTAGGCGGGGATGTAAAAACTGTGGTTGACGTCGGAGGATACCAGCGCCAGGCGAACCGGTTTTCCCACGGGCAGGCGCAGCTCCTTCTC